>JAIRMK010000171.1 GCA_031258755.1 Prevotellaceae bacterium | reverse complement strand
TAAACGCCATTGCGCCCGGATTTTTTATAGGCGATCAAAACCGCGCCGTGCTTATCAATCCCGACGGCTCGCTGACAGAACGCAGTTTGAAAGTGATCGCAAAAACACCAATGAAACGTTTTGGCGACATATCTGAATTAAACGGCGCTGTTCAATTCCTGTGCAGTCAGGCGGCAAGTTTTGTTACCGGCGTAGTGTTGCCTGTCGATGGCGGATTCAGTTCTTTCAGCGGAGTATAAAGTTCGACTGTTACGAAAAATGTAAATTGTAAATTTTCACAAAATAACATTTATGTATTTACTCGGTTATGATATTGTGTATTCATGGGATGTAAAGATAGTAAATAAAGCGGGGCAACCTTATCCAAGATTGCCCCGCTTTGTTTTAGTGGAGGTGACGGGAATCGAACCCGTGTCCAAACAAACCATCCAAGCGCTTTCTACATGCTTATCTTTTGATTGATTTTCGTAAACAAACCGGACAAAAGCAACCTATTTGTTTCTTAATCCGCTAAAGTCTTGTTGCGCTATAGCGGCGTCGGCGCAACCAGCCCCAAAGAATGATACCCCAAGAGCTCCGTCATTAAAGGGCCGAACAACGAAGCGGGATACTCGTCGCACCGGCAACCTTGGCCGGCGCAATGAAGCGCAGTGTGCTTAGCAGACTACGCAGCGAGTGCATAAGTGTTTTCGCCAATTAAGGCTTGTGAATTGGGATTAACGAGCCACCCTCACAACGCTCGGCATGCTTACGCTCCGATACAATTTGCTGTCGAAGCCAAAACACCCCCAAAATGTAAAACAACGTCTATAATAATTTCTTCTCTACCAAATATTCCGCAATCTGCACGGCGTTCAGCGCCGCTCCTTTCTTGATCTGGTCGCTCACACACCAAAAGGAAAGTCCTTTCGGGTTCGTGATATCCTTACGGATGCGACCTACATACACCGGGTCTTTTCCGGCAAGGAACAACGGCATCGGGTATTCCTTCTCCCCGGGGTTATCCATCAGCACCAGCCCTGCGCTTGTGGCAAACGCATTTCGCACTTCTTCCAGCGTCAATTCGCGCGAAGCCTCAAGCCACACCGCCTCCGAATGGGCGCGCATCACCGGAACCCGCACGCACGTGGCGCTCACCTCAATGTCGGAGTGCATAATCTTGCGCGTTTCGTGATACATCTTCATCTCTTCCTTCGTGTAGCCGTTATCCAGGAACACATCTACCTGCGGAATGAGGTTGTAGGCCAACTGGTAAGCGAATTTCGCCACCGTGGGCTGTTCGCCGCGCACCAGTTGCGCTTGCTGGGCTTCCAACTCGGCCATGGCCGAAGCGCCCGCCCCACTTGCCGCCTGGTAAGTCGCCACATGCACCCGCGTGATATGCGACAATTTCTCAATCGCCTGCAACGCCACCACCATCTGGATGGTCGTGCAGTTGGGATTGGCAATCACCCGGCGGGGCGCATGGGCGCAGTCGGCTGCGTTCACCTCCGGCACCACCAGCGGCACGTCCTCATCCATGCGGAACGCGCTGGAATTGTCAATCATCACAGCGCCATGCTTAGTGATGGTGCGCTCAAACTCCTTCGACACGCCGGCTCCCGCCGACACCAAGGCGATAGCTACGCCTTTAAAATCGTCGTTGTGCTGCAATTCTTTCACTGCAACAGCCGTCCCCCTGAAAGGGTACGTTTGCCCCGCACTGCGGCCTGAGCCAAACAATACCAACTCATCCAGAGGAAACTTACGTTCCTCCAACACACGCAGAAACTCCTGCCCTACTGCGCCACTGGCGCCTATGATAGCTACTTTCATGCTGCAAAAATACACATTTTTTGTTTCTTTCAAAAATTTTATTTACCTTTGTAGTGTATAATCATTTTTTTTTCAATTATGTGCGCCACTCTTTTAGAAATTCATCAACAATTACAGAGAATGCCCGGAATTAATACGTCGAACAACAGAGCAAACACATCACCGCCGGAAACACCTAACAGTGACGTTGTTTTAGGTTATCTGGACGACGGCACACCGGTAACCGAAAAAATTATCGCATCGAGCAGAAAAAAAGCAAATGAAGCCTTTGCGCGTGGCGAGTATGCCACACAGGAAGAACTCGCCAGATACACCGATATGCTGATTATTAAATCAAAGAGCTTGTCCGGGAAGCCTTTTGTGGGCTATGAACCCGATGGCATACCGATTACAGAATATGACTATTTTTTAAGCATAAAAGAAGCATTGCAGCAATATGCTCAAGATGAACATTCCACACATGAAGAAGTAATGCGAGAAATGAACGATTACATCACTCATGTAGGCCATGAAAAGAAGGTATAGTGTGTTTTGGAAGAATACGGCAAAAAATGATTTACGTCGTATTTTTGCGTATATAGTGTTCCGAAACAGTGAAGAGCGTGCGCAACATGTGCTACAAGGAATTAATGATGCGGTTTACCATGCAGCTTTCATGCCCCAGAAACATCCTGTGGAGCCTTGGTATAACCGGCAGGATGTTAGATTTACGATAAAATGGAAGTATAAAATTATTTTTTTAATTGTACAGTATGAAATTCATATTTTACGTGTATTTCATACGGCACAAAACACAAGAGAAATCAAATTGACAATATGACAGCTGTGATTGAAAATCCCCTTGAACGTTCACTGAATTTTATAGAGGAAATTGTAGAAGCCGATTTGGCTTCGGGAAAATATAAAAGCATCATCACCCGCTTCCCGCCGGAGCCGAACGGGTACCTGCACATCGGGCACGCCAAGAGCATTTGCCTCAATTTCGGACTGGCAAAAAAGTACGGCGGCACCACCAACCTGCGTTTCGACGATACCAATCCCGCAAAAGAGGATGTGGAATACGTGGATTCCATCAAGGAAGACGTGCGCTGGCTCGGCTTCCAATGGGCCGAAGAACGTTACGCTTCCGACTACTTCGGACAATTATATGAATGGGCAATCGTGCTCATTAAAAAAGGGCTTGCCTATGTGGACGACCAAACGCAGGAGGAAATACGCACAAGTCGCGGCGCCGTGACCCGGCCGGGGGAAGAAAGCCCTTTCCGCAACCGCAGCATCGAAGAAAATCTTGACTTGTTCGTCCGCATGAAGAACGGCGAGTTTAAGGACGGCGAGAAAGTGCTCCGTGCGAAAATCGACATGGCGCATCCCAACATGCTGCTGCGCGACCCCATCCTGTACCGCATCCTGCATACCGACCACCACCGCACCGGCCACACGTGGTGCATCTACCCCATGTACGACTATGCACACGGGCAAAGTGATTCCATTGAACAGGTCACCCACTCCATTTGCACCCTCGAATTTGACGTCCACCGCCCGCTCTACGACTGGTTTATCGAGAAGTTGGAGATATTTCCTTCCCATCAATATGAATTTGCGCGGCTCAACCTCACCTATACCATCATGAGTAAGCGCAAGCTGCTCGAACTGGTGAAAAATGGCTGTGTGCGCGACTGGGATGACCCCCGCATGCCCACTATTTGCGGCTTGCGCCGCCGCGGTTACACGCCCGAAAGCATCCGCCTGTTTGCCGAAAAAGTGGGCGTGGCCAAACGCGACAATGTGATTGACCTCTCGCTGCTCGAATGGTGTGTGCGCGAAGACCTGAACAAACGCGCCAACCGCTACATGGCGGTGCTTAAACCGGTGAAGGTGTTCATCACCAATTACCCCGAAGGGCAAACGGAGGAACTCGACGCGGTAAACAATCCCGAAGATGAAAGCGCCGGAAAGCGCAAGATTCCTTTTTCCCGCGAAATATATATCGAGCAGGACGACTTCATGGAAAACCCGCCGAAGAAATATTTCCGCCTCTCGCCCGGCAATGA
>JAIRMK010000021.1 GCA_031258755.1 Prevotellaceae bacterium | reverse complement strand
TTTTGGGCGGCATAGGCCGTGTCGATATTGTTCACGCCCGTAGCGGTTACGCATATCAGTTTCAGGCTGGCGGCGACGTCTATTTCGGGCTGGCGTAGCGACACCTTATTGGTGATGATAATGTCGGCGTTTTTGATACGTCCCGGCAATTCGTTGGGTAGCGTGGTGCCGAACACTTTAAGCCCGCCCCATGCTTCCAATGGCGCGAGTGATATGTCCTTGCCGACGGCGTCGGCGTCAAGAAATACGATGTTCATTTATGAATGCGATAATAATGTGCAAATATAAGCAAATGTCTTAAAATAAGAAAGCCCCCACGGGCATTATGAAAAATGACTGTCGGGGCTTTTATATGTCATGCATGTTGCAGTATGCAACATGCATTTAGAAGGTGTAGCGCAAAGAAAAGTTTAACGTTGAAGCGTCCAGGCTTAATCCGAAAGTATTCGTTGCATCCGGTGCGTCTTTTACTTTTTGCGATGCATATCCCAATGAGCCGAATGAAGCCAGCACGCTGAAATGTGACGACAGCGCATAAGAAACGCCGGGAGCGATGCCTAAGCCCCATGTGGTTACCGTATTTTTAGCTGATCCTACTTCTGATGTTTGGTGAAGAAAATCAAGTTCTCCCTGCAAATAAAATCCGAAGTTTTCACTTTGATGCAGAAAGAAGCGTACATACGGAGAGAATCCGAAATTAAAACCGTCGCCGCCATTGTTTTTGATGGTATATCCGCTAAATCCGATAATACCGCCGATGGCTATACGGTCTGACACGTAGTAACCCACTTCCGGCGCAAATCCATAACCCGTAGCCCCATTGTCGCCCTGAGAAACAATACCCACACCTGTACCTACATTGGGAAGGTCGCTTCTAAGAAAACTAATGTTGCTGAGACCTAAATAAAAAGCGCCCTGTTGCGCCGTTGCGGTAAAAGCCATGAAGGCCATTACAGAAATAATAAATAATTTTTTCATAATTGTTTGTTTTTTTAGTTAATAATTATTTTAAATAGAACCATATTCTGTGCCCGGAACAAGACTCGAACTTGCACACCGTAACCGGCGCTACCCCCTCAAAGTAGTGTGTCTACCAATTCCACCATCCGGGCAATTTCAGGATGCAAAGATAGTATAATTTTTATTTTCCGGAAAAAAATGTAACTTTGTTTTTTAAGAACCTCAATGCTAATGGACAAAAAGCCGGAGTATTCGTATACTGAAATCACTGCTTTCTTATTCGGCAGTTTGCCCATGTATCAAAAAATCGGCAACGTGGCTTACAAGCCCGATTTGAATACGGCGCTGGCTTTCGACGCGTATTTTAAATCGCCCCACCGCCGGTATAAGACCATCCACGTAGCCGGCACCCACGGCAAAGGCTCGGTGTCGCATATTTTGGCTTCGGTGTTGCAGAGCGCGGGCTATAAAGTAGGCTTATTCACCTCACCGCATCTGAAAGATTTCCGCGAACGTATTAAGGTGAACGGCGCACTCATTTCCGAAGAAGAAATCATTCATTTTGTGTCGAAACACGAAGCGGAGATAAAAGCGCTGAGCCCGTCGTTTTTTGAGATGACTTCGGCGCTGGCGCTGGAATATTTTGCGCGGCAACACGTGGACATTGCCGTGATTGAAACCGGCATGGGCGGGCGCCTCGATTCCACCAATATTATCAGGCCGGCGTTGAGCATTATTACCAATGTGGGGATGGATCACACGGAACATTTGGGTGATACGCTCGAAGCCATTGCCGGCGAAAAGGCGGGTATCATAAAGCCGGATGTGCCGGTGTTGATAGGGGAGTGGCATCGCAAAACGGCGCCTGTCTTTGAGCAGGCGGCGCGGGAACAACACGCTGCGCTGTATTATGCCGACCATCTCCTGCGGGTGCTGCACGCGGAACAGCGCGGCGACCTGCAACATTTTTCACTGGTGGCCGACGGCAACCTGTTTCCTTTCGAGGCGGACATCGACCTTAGGGGGCGCTACCAGCAAATAAATATTGTCACGGCGCTGGCGGCGATAAACATACTGAGCGGGCGGTTTTCGAAGATTAAAAGGCCGTTACTGTCGATTCCTGATGATGCGCTGGCGCACGGTTTGCGCCGCGTGGTGGCGCAAACCGGCTTGCGCGGACGCTGGGAAATTATTGCCGAACGGCCGCTGATTATTTGCGATACAGGGCATAATGCCCACGGATTAAAGGAAACCATGCCGCAGCTTCAATCATTGCCATATCGCCGCCTGCATTTTATCTTTGGCGTGGTGCAGGATAAAGACCTCGACAGCATGTTGCCGCTGCTGCCGGTCGATGCGTATTATTATTTCACGCAGGCCGATCTGCCCCGCGCCATGGACGCACGCCAACTGGCCGAACGCTGTATTGCATACGGCTTGCAAGGCCAGGTGGTGCAAACGGTGCCCAATGCCATGAAAGTGGCGCGGGGAAACGCTTTGCCCAACGACGTGATTTTTGTGGGCGGCAGCACCTTTGTCGTGGCAGAAGCCTTATTTGCATAAATCTATTTTTTAATGTAACTTTGCATACCTGTTTTTTCCGGTATTTATTTTTAAATTTTTATGTCATGAAAAAAACAATTCTTTTCACCTCGATGACCCTTCTCATTATGAGCAGTTGCACGCAGAATCCGCAAATTAAAGTGACGTACCCCGATACCAAAAAAGTAGGGCACAGGGACGTGTATTTCGGAAAAGAAGTAGCCGACCCGTACCGCTGGCTTGAAGACGACCGCTCGGATGAAACCGCCGCGTGGGTAAGTGCGGAAAATGAAGTGACGTTCGGCTATCTGTCGCAAATCCCCTACCGGGATGCGATTAAGGCGGCGTTGACCGAAATATGGAACTACCCGCGTCAGGGACTGCCCAGGAAGGTGGGCGATAAATATTTCGTGTGGAAGAACGACGGCCTGCAAAACCAGTCGGTGCTGTATGTGTCGGATGGGCTGGACGGCGAACCGCGCGAGTTTATCAACCCCAACACGCTGTCGGCGGAAGGCACCACGGCGGTGGGCTCGTTAAGCTATTCAAACGACAACAGGTATGTGGGCTACACCGTGTCGGTGGGCGGCTCCGACTGGCAGGAAATTCGCGTGAAAGACATTAACGGAAACGACCTCCCCGACGTGATTAAATGGGTGAAGTTCTCCGGTATCTCATGGGACGGCGACGGCTTCTATTATAGCGGCTACGACGAGCCGAAAGGAAGCGCGCTGTCGCAGAAGAACGAATACAACAAAGTGTATTACCACAAACTGGGCGCCAAACAGGCGCAAGACAAGCTGATTTATCAGGATACGAAAAACCCGCTACGCTACAACACCGCCTATGCCACGGAAGACGGCCGGTTTCTGTTGCTCATCGTGTCGGGCGGCACCAGCGGCAACTCGCTTGCGGTGAAAAACCTGAAACGGCCGGGTAGCGATTTCCGCACGCTGGTCGCCGGGTTCGACTGGGACTACATGCCCATCGGCAATTTCGACAACGAGCTGTATGTGCTCACCAACGACGGCGCGCCCCGCTACAAATTGCTCAAAATCGACCCCACCGCTAAAAAACCGGTATGGGAAACGGTAATCCCCGAAAGCGAGGACGTGCTGCAATCGGTTGGCGTAATTGGCGGCAAGCTGGTGGCGGAGTACCTGCACGACGCCCATTCCAAGTTGTATGTGCTTGACAAAACAGGAAAACTTGAAACGGAACTCGCATTGCCTGAAATCGGCACGGTGGCCGGCATTAGCGGCGACAGGGACGAGAATGAGATGTTCTACGGATTTACTTCTTTCACTACGCTGAACGATATTTACCGCGTGGACATTTCCAATCCGCAACCGGCGTTGTATAAGTCCATATCGCTGAAAGTGGAAACTGGAAAATATGTCACCGAGCAGGTGTTTTATGAGAGCAAAGACGGCACGAAAGTGCCCATGTTCATTGTGTATAAGGAAGGCGTGAAGAAGAACGGCAAAAACCCCACGTTGTTGTATGCCTACGGAGGATTTAACATTAGCCTCACGCCAAGTTTTAGCGCGAGCCGTATGCTGTTCCTTGAACAGGGCGGTATTTATGCGGTGGCCAACCTGCGGGGCGGCGGCGAATATGGCGAGGAGTGGCACAAGGCGGGCACCAAGCTGCAAAAGCAAAATGTATTTGACGATTTCATTGCGGCGGCCGAATACCTCATAAAGGAGAAATACACTTCGCCGGAGAAACTGGCTATCTGCGGCGGCTCTACCGGCGGACTGCTGGTGGGCGCCTGCATGACCCAGCGTCCCGAGCTCTTCACGGTGGCTTTGCCGGCCGTGGGGGTGATGGACATG
>JAIRMK010000019.1 GCA_031258755.1 Prevotellaceae bacterium | reverse complement strand
AAAACCTACGGTATTTTAAGCGTGCTGCTGCAAGCCTATTACCACATTGAATATTTGTTCACGGTGCACGAGCATGTCTTTGCGCCGCCGCCCAAAGTGAAATCGGGCGTGGTGCGGCTCGTCCGGAATAATACGCAGGCGCTGGATTGTGATGAAACGTTGTTCCGCCAACTTGTGAAAAGCACGTTCAATCAACGGCGCAAAGCCATCCGCAATTCCATCAAAGCGGTAACCGGCAACCGGCCGTTGCCGCCGCACGAGTTGCTGGCCAAACGCCCCGAGCAACTGAGCGTAGCCGATTTCGTCACACTCACACAGCTTATTTCGAATTAATGGCGTCCACCGGATTGAGGCTGGCGGCCGTATAAGCCGGGATAAATCCCGACACAATGCCAATCGTGCCCGAAATGATAATCCCTCTCATAATATTGACAAAGGTAAGGTTTATCGTAAAGCCCATCCCCCCGCTCACGAGCGCGCTCAACGCATACACAATCGAAAGCCCTGCCACGCCGCCCAGTACAGCCAGCAAGGTGGCTTCAAACAGAAATTGGGTAAGAATAAAATATTTTTTGGCGCCCAGCGCTTTTTGTATGCCGATAATGTTGGTGCGCTCTTTCACCGATACAAACATGATATTGGCAATGCCAAATCCGCCAATGAGAATGGAGAACCCGCCGATGAGCATACCCACAAGGTTCAACATACCGAAGATGCTTGCGATCTGGCCTTCCACCAAACTTATGTCATTCAACGAGAAATTATCTTTCTGCGAAGGGCTCAGGCGGCGCAACATACGCATCATCATACGCAACTCGCCTTTTAATTCTTCCTTTTCAATACCGGGTTTAGCTTTTACCGCTATCTCGGGACCGGCGTAGCGCAACGACACCATGTTGCGGGCATAACTCAGCGGCAGCATCACAATATTATCCGTATCAAACACATTCACCATGCTTTCCCCTTTCTTCTTAGTCACACCGATTATTCTGGTTTTACGCCCGTCTATCTTAATAATTTTGCCCAAGGGGTCTTCGCCTTCAAACAAGTCGGCGGCCAACTGGGCGCCGATAATGGCCACGTTGGCGCCCATATTGGTTTCTATGGTGGAAAAATAACGGCCAAACTCAATGTCAGCAAAATACACGTCGTTCCACTCATACGTAACACCGCGAAGCGGCGCCCGCGACACAGTGTTGTTCTTATACTTCACCTCCCGGCCAAAACCCATGGTCAATGCCACGGCCTCGGCCAATTGACTGTTTGCCTTGATATGTAGATAATCTTTATACTCGATTTCGGGACGCTGCCGGAACTCCCACCATTTATATACGCCCCCCTCGTCGGTCCATGGCCACTTTTGTATATATATGACATTGCTGCCAAGCACCTCCACGTCATCACGAATATTTTTCTCGAGGGCATCCACCACGGTAAATACCGAAATGATGGCAAAAATACCGATGGACACACCCAGCAGCGACAAGAACGTGCGAAGCTTATTCGTTTTCACAGAATGAAAAGCAAAAGAAAAACTCTCGTTCAATAATTTAAAAAACAAATATATGCCTCTAAAAGTCCGGATCATACTCTCCCTGTTTTAGCGGCACAAGATACAACTTTCTTCTTAAATTATGGTAGTGTTTATATAGAAATTTTCCCTTTCAGTTGTAACTTTAACAAGTTTTATATACCTTTATGGCCTATTTTTTTAACCGGAAAATGCATCAGAAAGACACAAAATCCATAAAGAAAGCCTTAATATCAGTTTTTTACAAGGAGCGCTTAAATGAAATCGTCAATCACTTATCCGAATTAGGGGTAACTTGCTATTCGACGGGCGGGACGCTTGATTTTATTAAAGGATTAGGCGTTCCCGTGCAAGCCGTAGAAGACCTCACCGGCTATCCTGCCATTTTGGGAGGACGTGTAAAAACGTTACACCCCAATATTTTCGGCGGAATTTTAGCCCGCAGGTACAAGGAAGAAGATATGGCGCAACTGGAGCAATATCACATCCAGCCTTTCGATTTGGTGATTGTGGATCTTTACCCTTTTGAAGAAGCCGTGCGGGAAAAAAGAAGCGCACAGGAAATTATTGAAAAGATTGATATCGGAGGTGTTTCACTAATTCGCGCAGCAGCGAAGAATTACGAAGAGGTGTTGGTGGTGAGTTCCCGTAACCAGTATGACGAGTTGCTGGAACTGTTGGCAACGAAAAAAGGAGAAACCGGTTTGGCCGACCGGAAACGTTTCGCTGCAAAGGCATTTCAGGTTTCCTCGCACTACGACACGTTAATTTTTAATTATTTCAACCAAAACGAAGAAATTCCGGTATTCCAACAGTGTATTACAGGTCATAAACCTTTGCGCTATGGCGAAAACCCGCACCAACACGGCCAATTTTACGGTCGGTTTGAAGCGCTGTTCGACCAGTTGCACGGCAAAGAAATTTCATACAATAATTTGCTCGACATCGACGCTGCAGTGAACCTGATGAGTGAGTTTGACGAGCCTACTGTAGCCATCCTGAAACATAACAATGCTTGCGGGCTGGCAACCCGGAACACCATGCGGGAGGCTTGGGATGCGGCCTTAGCGGGCGATCCGCAATCGGCTTTCGGCGGTGTTATTATTGCCAACCGCACCATCGATTTTGCAACAGCCGAAGCCATGCATGCTATTTTCTTTGAAGTGGTGATTGCGCCCGCTTACGACGACACCGCGCTCCACGTACTGCAACAAAAGAAAAACCGCATCATTCTCCTTCAAAAAACGCCATCACGCCATTCCGGCACACAATTCCGCAGCGTGCTCAATGGCGTGCTGGCACAAGACTATGACACGAAAACAGAAAATGCGGCAGACCTCACGCCGGTTACCACAAAAAAACCAACCGCAAATGAAACGGAAGACCTGCTCTTTGCCAATAAAATCGTAAAGCATAGCCGGTCGAACGCCATTGTGCTGGCCAAGCACAAACAATTATGTGCAAGCGGCGTGGGACAAACCTCGCGGATCGACGCCCTGACACAGGCCATAGAAAAAGCCGGCCGCTTCGGATTTGATTTGCATGGCGCCGTGATGGCTTCCGATGCCTTCTTCCCTTTTCCCGACTGTGTAGAAATAGCCGGCAACGCCGGCATTACCGCAGTCATACATCCCGGTGGTTCGGTCAATGACAAATTGTCGATCGACTACTGTAATACACACCACATCGCAATGGTAACAACCGGAATACGACATTTCAAACATTAATAAAACAAACGCATAAAAACATGGCATTCTCATTCCTTACACAAGAATTAGCAATGGATCTCGG
>JAIRMK010000128.1 GCA_031258755.1 Prevotellaceae bacterium | reverse complement strand
TTTGGCTTGTATAGTCAAATTTGCAGGCAAGCGAATTCAATGGGCACAAAAAAATGAGTATTAACCATTTAAATCAATTCTATGAAAAAAATTACACTGATTTTGATCGGTATGATGCTTGCGGCAAGCGCGCTATTCGCGCAAGTGCAAGTGTCGGGAGTGGTAACCGACGCTGCCGACGGGCAACCGTTGCCCGGGGTGTCGGTGGTGGTAAAAGGCACGAACGTGTCATCTGCGACGGACGCCAATGGCCGCTACACCATTAATGTGGCGGGCGATGCGACCCTCGTGTTCTCCTTTATCGGGATGAAGACGCAGGAAGAAGCCGTGGACGGGCGTTCGACTATTAACGTGGCGCTGGAAGTGGAGGCTAAACGGCTGGAAGATGTGGTGGTGGTGGCGTATGGTACGGCGAAAAAAGGAACCTACACGGGCGCTGTGGCGGTAGTCGGCTCTACGGAAAAATTAAAGGATATTCCGGTAATATCCTTTGAAAATGCGTTGCAAGGCGCGGCTGCAGGGGTACAAGTAGGTACTACGAGCGGACAACCCGGCGCACAGGCGGAAATCCGTATCCGCGGCACAGGCTCTTTCAATGCGTCCAATTCACCGCTGTATGTGATTGACGGCGTTCCGGCAAATTCCGGAGATTATACCATGTTCTCGAGCTATGGGGGGTCGTTAAGCATCATGAGCACTATAAATCCATCCGATATTGAAAGCATTACTATTTTGAAAGACGCGGCCGCCACGGCGTTGTACGGCTCACGCGGCGCCAATGGGGTAATTTTGGTAACCACCAAAAAAGGACAACAGGGGGCGTTGAAGATTAATTTCAAAGGAAGTTGGGGAATTAACAACTGGGCTATCAACAACCGCCCTTATCTGGGCGGTAACCAAACCCGTATGCTTACTTTGGAAGGCGCTTACAACCAAGCCATTTATAATGGCCTGTCGGAAGCCGACGCCCGCGCATATTCCATTGTGGAAGCCGACAAATATGCGCCGGCCCGCACCGAATATTCCGACTGGGAAGGCGCCCTATTCCGCAATAATGGGACAAATAATAGCTACGAAGTATCGGCCAATGGCGGTAATGATAAATTGACGTTCTATGTGTCTTTAGGCGCCCGTGATGAATTGGGGATGGCCAACAATTCCGATTTCAAAAGCTACACAGGAAAAGCCAATGTGGCCTATAAAGGAGATAAGTGGCAAGTAGAAGCCAATATTTCGCTGGCTAAAGCGGAACAAAACTACATGTTCGGCGGACTCTCATATAATAACTACTATGCAATGACGAGATTGGTCTATATGCCAAATATACCGATTTATAATCCCGATGGCAGTTATTATGAAGGCCCCTTGTTACAAGGACAGGCAAATTTGGTGAAAGACGGATTTCTGGACATATCGAGGCATGAGTTGTTTAAATCGACCAACAACCTGTCGTTCGCGTATGAATTTATAAAAGGGCTTACCTTGAAAGAAACATTAAGCTATGACCATTCGGTGGTAAAAGGAATTGCTGTCTGGCCGTCCAATTCCAATAATGGGAAGACGCATAATGGGAATACCCAAATACAGGAGTTTACGGACGTTCGTTTTTATTCGTCAATGCTGTTGACGTATGAGAAGATAATTGCCGCCGACCATACCGTTAATGTGCTGTTGGGATGGGATGTGGATGACAACCCCACCAATTATATAAATGCCGCAGCCCGCAACTATGCAACACCCAATTTGTGGGAAATGGTTACTGCCGCAGAGCCAACAAGGGCGCAGTCGGATCACGACAGTGACCGTATGACATCATATTTCAGCCGGTTGAACTATTCCTATAAAGATAAGTATTATGTATCGGGCGCCTTCCGTCGCGACGGAAGTTCGCGTTTGGGCACCAATACCCGCTGGGGTGATTTCTGGTCGGTATCCGCCTCGTGGCGCGCCAAGGAAGAATCGTTCCTGAAATATGTGGATTTCATAGATGACCTGAAACTCCGCGCTTCTTATGGCGTCAGCGGCACCTTACCCAACAGCCTGTACAGTTCGCTGGCTACCTACGGTTATACGCTCGATTATAACGGGCAATCCGGATCGGCGCCTTCGCGCCTGGCCAATCCCGATTTGAGTTGGGAGCGGAACTTCGTGTTTGATATTGGACTGGAGGCCCGCTTCTTCGACCGCGTGTCGCTGGAATTTGACTTCTATAACCGCCAAACCGAAGACATGCTACTGGACGTACCTGTGTCGAGAACAACCGGTTTCGCCACCACCCTGCTCAACTACGGCGGCATGAACAACCGCGGCGTGGAACTTACCCTTGCCGTAGATATTCTCAAGAACAATGATTTTTTCTGGACGTCAACCTTTATATTAGCGCATAACCGCAATAAAGTGACCAAAATTTATAACGGCGAAGAATTTGTAAGCGGTAACTTCATGATCCGCGAAGGCGAATCCGTGTATTCGTACCGTGCGCGCGAATGGGCCGGCGTGGACCCGGGTACCGGCGACTCGATGTGGTACATTTACGAAACCGACAGCGACGGTAATTTTACCGGTGTGAAAAATCTCACCAAAGACCCGGATTTGGCTACCCGTGAAATTCAAGCAAAAGCCGACCCCACCCTCACCGGCGGCTGGCGGAACACCTTCGAATGGAAAGGCATCGACTTCGACGCCCTGTTCTCTTTCTCTTTAGGCGGACATTCGTGGGATAATGGTTGGCAGATGTCAACCGATGGGCTTTACCCTGATCAAGTCATCTCTGCTATGCAATTAGATCGCTGGCAGAAACCCGGCGACGAGGCGCAATTCCCCCGCCGGATGCACGGCGGCGGACACGGCAACTATACCTCCAGCCGTTGGATTCACTCTACCGACCATCTGCGCCTGAAAACCCTCACAGTGGGCTACAGGCTTCCGCAAAATTGGGTGAAAAAAGCCTCGATACAAAATGCCCGCGTGTTTGTGGCCGGAAATAACCTGTTGACCTGGGCGGCCTACAAAGACTACGATCCGGAAGTGCCCATCTCGGGAGAAACCACATGGAGCCTCCCCGCATTAAGGAGCGTGACGTTTGGTGTAGAATTAACTTTTTAGCGCATGAATCAAATGAAAAAAATGACAACTATGAAGAAATATTCCAAAATAAAATTAATGGGTGCGCTGAGCCTTTTAGGGATTAGCGTGTCCTGCGGGAACGAGTTTTTAAACGTATTCCCGAACGATTCATTGGTGACGGAAACCGCTATCACCAGTGTAGCCGGCGCCAATGCTGCCTTGTATGGCGTATATGACTTGTTACAGTCCACGTCGCTGTATAACTGTAACATGATTACCTACGCCGAAGTGCGGGGCGAAGACATGCAGCCGGTAAATAGAAGCGCCAGAACATCCGATTTTTATACTTTCAACAACCGCACGCCCGATAATGGCAACCATAATTTATGGTACTATCCTTATGTGGGGCTGAACCGTATTAATTCTATTATTACCGCTTTTGACAACGGACAGGTAACCGACGGCTCGGAAAACCAGCGAAATGCTATCTTGGGACAAGCCTATGCACTGCGCGGCTTCTTCCATTTCGACTTGGTAAAACTCTACGGCGTCCCTTACCTGAAAGACAAGACAGCACCCGGTATTATTATTGCCGACCATGTGATTACTCCGGCCGAAGTGAACCAACGCGCTACCGTGGCAGATGCTTACGACCAAGCGGTGGGCGACCTCACACAAGCCTTGTCGCTGTTGAGTGGCACAAAAATCCGCACCGATGGTTATATCAATTATTGGGCGGCCGAAGCGCTGCTGGCGCGCGTGTACCTCTACATGGGCAACTATGATGAAGCTTTTAATAAAGCCAAGGACGTGATTGACAACAGCGGATACCAATTAACGCCTAATAACGAGTATGTGGCTTCGTGGGCGCTGGAATTTACCAAAGAATCGCTGTTTGATTTGGTAAATATAGGTACGGATAACGGCGACCGCGAATCTATCGGCTATGTGGCCAAACCGGAACCCGACGGCTACGGTGCGTTGATTGCTACACCTGTATTCATTGACTTGCTGGAAGAAGACCCTGATGATATACGCTTGGAACTCTTGGGCGTCGCTAACGACGCAGACACGTGTTACGTGGCAAAATTCCCGGGAAGAGGACTTACGGCCGTGAACAATGTACGTATTATCCGCTTGTCGGAAGTCTACCTGATTGCCGCAGAAACGGCATTGCGGAAACCGGTGAAAAACCAAACGGCTGCCGACGAATATTTAGACGCCATCCGCAAACGCGCCAACCCGGCCGCGCCCTTTATTTCAGCGACTACCGATGAGGTGCTGAAAGAACGCCGTAAAGAATTGGTGAGCGAAGGACACCGCTTCTTCGACATCATGCGTTTAGGCCTTACCGTTAACCGTATGGCCAATAACGCCAAAGCCTTCCTGAATGCCGAAGAAGCGCGAACGGTAGGATGGGATGAACATTTATGTATACTGCCCATTCCACGCTACGAAATCGATATTAATCCGGAATTGTTGGTAACGCCCGGCTATACCTGGTAAAATAATTACAAAAAAATTAACAGTATGAAAAACTTAACATATATTATTTTATTACTCGCCGTATCTGTGCTATTCGGATGCGCCGAAGACCCTATTGACCGCAGGTTGTCGTCGTCGGACTTCTTTGTGACGTTCGAAACGCATAATGCCGTCAATAAAACCTTTACGATTACGGAAGGCGACACCACTGTGATTTCTGTGACCATTGCCGCCACTGCGGGCGAATCGGTTACCGTCGATTTTGATATCGAATTGCCCACAACGTCAAGCACTGTTACTGCGGCGTATGCATTATTGAAAACAGATAACACACCGTTGACGGCCAAATCGCTTACTTTCCCGCAAGGCGCCGGCTCGCAATCGTTTAAATTCGTAGCCATTGACAATGAAGACGTGGATGGTAGCCGGACATTTACATTGAAACTCACCGGCGTGTCCAATAACTATAGAATTGGCGTAAATACTACCGGAGAAGGCGCCACATTACCTGTGGTCGTAAAAGACGATGAGGTGGTGATCTTAATGAGTGAATTGATCGGCGAATGGGAAGTAACTGAGGATGAGTACTATTCCAATGCATATCATGTGGAAGCATACACCATTACGATAGAAGAAGTAGATGCTACTACTGTAAAAATTATTGGATTAGCTGATGATTCGGAAACGGAAATTACAGCAACCGTGAATTTAGGCCAAAAAGTAAAAACAATGGTTATTCCGGCGCAATTTATTACTCCGTCATGGAATGGCTCTTATAATACTTATTTCTTCGCATTAAATTCTACTACTTTTCTTAACAATATCGGTGACGATGACAGGGGTGATTTTAAGCGGCTTATCATAAACAAGGATGATGATGGAACACTTTCTATTAATGTAGTAGGAGATTCTCCACCGTTCTCGTATGTATTTGGAGCGATGGATTTATCAGATGGATCTTTTTTAGGATATTTCGTTTACGCAAGAAATACCAAATTCGTAAAAGAGCCGTAATTATTAACCTAATAAAATGAAGAACAAATGAAAAAAATATTTACCATATTATGTATAGCCGGAATTGTAGGGGGTATTTCCTGCCAATTCGATTTGGAAGACGATCCGGCTTTGACGCCTACTTACTCTTCCTTTGCGTTTGTGGAATCTTCCGTTACAGTAACGGAAGGCCAAACCACAAGTTTTACCATTAACCGGGGCAACGACGCCTACGAAGGCACGCTTACCCTGGCGATAGTAACTACCGGCGACAAGATTACAGCGCCCGCTGTGGAAGGCACGGACTTTACGTTGTCTAAAACCGTCAAGTTTGACGGACGGTATACCTCGGAAACGGTAGAGATTACCGCGCTTACTCACAACGACAAAGTGTTCGGCGATTTACAATTCGGATTGCGGATAACGCAGGGCGAAGGTTCCGTACAATTGCCGGCCGACACCTTGTGGGTAAATATTGAAGAAGCCGACGAAGCGGCAATCGCATTCGAAGTTACGGAAGATCTTTCCATTGTGGAAGGCGGCGACCCGGTCACCGTGACCATTGTGCGTACCGGCGCCGACTGGGCCGGCACGGTGACGCTGGAAGCGGAGGGAGGAGCGGATTACGTGGAACTCTCTCCTGTGGCATTTGCGTTCGGCGAAACAAGCAAAGTGGTTACCATTACGCCCGCCGCCGCCGACGGCCTGTTTGCCGGTAACACCACCTTTGCGCTAAGCATAAAAGAAGCCTACGGCGCCACGGTAGATGAGCGGAAAATAAACGTAACCGTGAAAGAAGCCGACAACAACATAACAGCTTTCAAGACTTTCATTGCAAGCAAAACATGGTATGTGGACTTCTATGATGAATTTAATGAGGGTTATTATTACTACCCCCTTACCTTTACCGCGACAGCCGTAGATACCGTGTATACTATGACAATATATGACTATCCGGCGCTGTCAGTATGGTTTGCAAAAAATAATTTTAGCCTGAACTTCAACCTCAGGCAGGACCCAAGCGACACGTATCGCTATGGTTCTACTAATTATTACACACGGTGGGCCACTGCCAATCGAGGCAGTTCCGGTGGTTTTACTATCGTGACTACCCAAAATGTTAAATACACTATTCCACTCGGGCAGGTGGACTATGGCGAGGGTAACATCGTTCCGGGATATGAATTTAATCCTGCCTTCCTTTTGGGATTGTATGCTTATACTAATTCGAACAGGACACAACAGGCAGGTTGGTTCGAGGTTTTTAGTGAAGTTGTTATTAATGGTTGGTAATATATATGCTCTAATACAGTGTTTTACAAAAAGACTACCGGAAGGTGGTCTTTTTGTGTAAACTTTTAACCTGATTTTTTATAATATTTCGCATGAAAATAAAGTATTTCTTATTGATTGGCGTAATGGTCTTACTGGGATGTCCGGCGCCGGCGCAGGAAGCCCAAACCATTAAAATTAATCAGGCTACCGACGTCGCCGAATTTTTTGGGGAAAGCCGGTGGCTGTTTCCCGCATTTGAAAGCGGAACGGTGTTTTTACGACAAAGCCGTACGCAGGCCACTTTGAATTATGATTTGCTGACGGAACAGGTTTTCTTTATAGACGCCAAAAAAGACACGCTGGCCTTGCAGAACGCAAAAGACGTAGTGATTATACAAGTCGGCAAGCGCTATTTCAAGTACTACAACAAGGCGTTGGTAGAAGTGATGCACCGGCGCGGATTAAACGAGCTGTGGATGCGCCGCCAGATTAAAAAAACCGATACGCAAAAAACGGGCGCCTATGGATTGCCTTCGGCCACTTCGGCGGTAACCAATATTAACGCCATTGATGGGGGAGACCGCTTTAGGGAAATCAACGTAACAGAATGGGCAAAATATATCCGGCGGGTTACTTTTTACTTGACCGACGAGGCCGGCAAAACACGCGTGGCGAACAAATCGGGATTTGCCAAAGCCTTCCCTAAAAAGAAAAAACAAATTGAAACGTATCTTAAGACACAACCGGTAAATGTTGAAAACCTCACCGATTTGAAGCGTTTATTCGACTTTTGTGTCAACGAATAACAAAAATAGCAAAACTTATCCATGAAAAAACTTTTTTTAATAGGCTTGCTGGCCGGGTTGTCGGCCGGATATGCACAATCGCCAAAAGTGCTTCCGGGCGTGATGGAAATCCAGCTGCAACCTGAAGTAGCAGAACAAGTACATCAACTTCATCAAGCGCAACGCCTGAATGTAACACCCGGCCAACTGCAAGTGGGTATCAAGCGTTTCGACGAATTAAACACACGCTATAACGCTGTTTCGCTGGAACGAATATTCCCCGACGCCGGCGAACATGAAGAAAAACACCGCCGCGCCGGCTTGCATTTATGGTACCGGTTGAAAGTTAATGAATCGGCCGACATGCACGAGGCGGTAAAAGAATATGGCGCCTTACAAGAAATAAACGTCGCTTCGGTAGTTTACCCCATTAAACGCATACAGGCAGTGTCGGCGGAAGACGCTGTTCCGGCAGAACCTGTTCCGGCCGCCACCAGCAACGACCCACGCTTTTCCGAACAATGGCATTACCACAACACCGGCCAAACCGGTACTGCCGACGTGGACATTAACTTGCCGGAAGCCTGGGACATTACCACCGGAAGCACAGATGTGATAGTAGCCGTAGTGGATGGCGGCATTGATTATACGCACCCTGATCTTGCAGGTAACATGTGGAGCGGAATCGGGTGGAACTTTATAAACAATTCATCAGTGGTTACGGCCGAAAATCACGGCACCCACGTGGCAGGTACGATTGCCGCCGTAAGTAACAATGGCGTCGGCGTGGCCGGCATTGCCGGGGGCTCCGGCTCCGGTAACGGCGTCCGCCTGATGTCGTGCCAAATCTTCGATAACAACGATGGTGATGGAGATGCTGCCAGGGCTATTACATACGCCGCCGACCATGGCGCCGTAATCTGTCAGAACAGTTGGGGCTACAGAGAGAAAGAGGTATATAATCCATCCGCTTTGACGGCCATTCGCTACTTTATTGCAAATGCAGGCAGTTCAAAAATGAAAGGCGGCATTGTTATTTTTTCGGCCGGAAATGGCGAAGATAATGGTAACTGGTATCCGGCCGCTTGGGAGGAAGTCGTAGCCGTGGCCGCTATCGGTCCCACCGGAAGACGCGCCTCCTATTCCAATTACGGCACATGGGTGGACATCTCGGCGCCGGGCGGCGATACGAAGGTAACTTCAAGAACAGTACTGAGTACCATCCCGAATAGCCTCTACGGATGGATGCAAGGTACCTCTATGGCTTGTCCGCATGTGTCGGGCGTAGCGGCGCTGATTGTTTCCAAGTACGGACATGCTAATTTCACACCCGACTCCGTGCGGCTGCGATTAACAGGAAGCGCACGGTCGTTAGTGCCGTATATCGGCACTGACGCCGCTGTAATGGGCGCCGGATTGGTGGACGCCAAAGCGGCATTAGCGCCTTTTTCCTACATTACCAGCATTAACATCACCAATTGCCCCCAAACGCCGCTACAAACAGGAAACACCGTGCGCTTGTCGGCCACCTTCACGCCAGAAACCGCTTTTGACAAACGGATAATATGGTCGTCGGCCAACACGAGTATTGCCACCATAGACAGCGAAGGCTTGGTTAAGGCCCTCGGGTGGGGCACCGTGACCGTGCAAGCGCGCGCGCAAACAGGGCAGGCCATGGCCAGTTGCGTAATAAACGTCAGCCCCATAGCGGTAGAAAGCGTGGAATTTGTATACGATTATTACAAGCTGTCACCGGGCGAAACTGCGATATTGCGCGCAAATGCACTACCAAATAATGCTTCCGACAAAACATTGACGTTCACCAGCGATGACCCGTCTATTGCCTCGGTAAGCGGCACTACCGTTACAGCGGTGCGTACCGGCCACACGTTCGTGGTAGTCATTAGCAATGACGGCGGCCACACCGACACGTGCCATATTGACGTGGCGGTGCCGGTTACAGGCGTACAGATACTGCCGTTCGCGCACCAGTTAAAAACAGGCGGTCAACTTACCTTACAGGCACATGTAGAACCTTACAACCCGAACGATCCGGCCAATCATGCCAATCAAACGGTGTTTTGGCAAAGTGACAATATGTCGGTAGCCGACATTGATGCGAATACCGGTGTGCTCACTGCTGTGAAAGGAGGAAATGATACCGATCCGAAAAAAGCGACAATTATGGTCACTACGGAAGACGGCAATTACACCGCTACCGCCCGGGTAGAGGTGTACGAAGCGGAACACGCCCCGCAGGGTTTCAGCCCCAACAACGACGGCGTCAATGAGTATTTCGTGTGCGCCCTCGATAGCCGCGACACCTACACCCTCACCGTATTCGACCGCTCGGGACAAGTCCACTACCGCTCGTCCGACTACCAAAACAATTGGGACGGCACGGCCGGCACAGGCCCGCACGCGGGAAACAAAGTGCCCGCCGGCACCTATTTCTACAGCCTGTCTGCCCAAAAATCGGGGAACGTGAAAAAAGGATTTGTAGTTATCAAATATTAAACCGCGACAGAAATTTAAAAAAGATGAAAAGAATTATAACTACAATAGCCACATCCGTATTTCTGTGTAATACCTTCACAAGCGTGGCGCAACCACACTTCGACGAACAGGGAAATCTGAACTACCGCGACTACGAACTGCTGCTCAATCCGGCTACGGCGGGCGTGGCCACACAAAGCCAACTCAGCCTAAGCGCCCACAAACAATGGCTGGGCTTTGAAGGCGCGCCGCTCTCGGAACTGCTGCAATACCGGATGCCCATTGCACAACACAGCGGCCTGGGCGC
>JAIRMK010000004.1 GCA_031258755.1 Prevotellaceae bacterium | reverse complement strand
AGGGGCATGAGATGCCTTCACAACGAATTGGGAATATTGGACACCGAACGGTTTGTGGCTTTACTGTTGCGGGAACCTTTTGATTATACCGAATGGCGCAGGGAGCATTTATTTGCCGGTATGAGCCTTGATGAAATCATAGACGAAGCCGACAAATTCTGTAAGCAAAGATAAACGCTAACACATGAAAAGAGCGCTTTTTATAGACCCCTGTTCGGTCGAAGTTCAACTTCGACCGTTTTATCCCGGCAGGCTTTGCCTGAGATTAGTAGTTAATGGTTAGTGATTAGTTTTTGTCGCTTCACGCCTTACGCTTTACCCCGATGGGATGCAAGCGCAGCCGGAGAACGGAATTATCTAATGTGACTAATTATTTAATGTGCCAATGTGACTAATTGTTTAATATGACTAATAAAAACAAAATTATTTAATTTCGCTTCAACCGGGCGAACACGAACTGGGCGAACACGCAGGTTCGCCCCTACTGCCTGCTGCTACCGCCTACTGCGACTTATCCCTTTCCCCCTTCTCCGTTCTCCCTTTACTTTGTCCAAATCGTCAATCAAAATCGTAATTATATAAAACGCAACTGAAAGTTACACAAAATAGGTTTATATTTGACAGCGTATTAGTGCGTTACGAAAGTTATTTGTGTAAATATTTATTGGACTTTATATAATGCCGCATCATCGGTGTTTCCGCTGTAAGGCGCGTTCGATAATGGCGTGTACCACGTCGATGCCCACCTCGTTGTGCCCGCCCTGCGGAATGATAATGTCCGCATAGCGCTTTGTAGGCTCGATGAATTGCAGGTGCATCGGCTTCACCGTCTTTTCGTACCGTTCCAGCACCTTGTGTATGTCGCGTCCGCGCTCCATGGTGTCGCGGCAAATCACGCGCCCCAGCCGGTCGTCGGCGTCGGCATCTACAAATATTTTAATGTCCATCAGTTTGCGCAGTTCGGGATGCGTGAAAATCAAAATTCCTTCAATAATCACCACGTGATGCGGCTCCACGTGTATAGTCTCTTGCGAGCGGGTACACGTGAGATAGGAATATATCGGCTGCTCGATGCTTTTTCCCGCTTTCAGCGTTTTGACGTCTTTTATCAGCAAATTGAAGTCAAGCGAGTCGGGGTGGTCAAAGTTCAGGCCGAGTCGTTCTTCGAGGGGCAGGTGGCTGCTGTCCTTGTAATACGAATCCTGCGGCAGGATAATTACTTGCTCGCCGGATAACAATTCTGAAATCCTGCGTACTACGGTTGTTTTACCTGAGCCTGTGCCTCCTGCGATACCAATAATTAACATGCGTGTGTAAAAATAGACTATAAAGATACGGAAATATTTGTGAAATACGGCTATTTTTGGTATTTTTGCGACAAAATAATCATTGTGAATATATTATATCCATTAAAATTCAAGCCTCAACTTAAAGAAACCGTGTGGGGTGGGTACAAATTAAATACGTTATTCCATAAAGATTTCCCGGCAGGGAAAAAGGTAGGGGAGAGTTGGGAATTGTCGGGCGTTCAAAAAAATCTTTCGGTGGTTACCAATGGCTATTTGAAGGGGAATAATATTGAAGAACTGGCGGAAATTTACATGGGCGAATTATTGGGCGACAAGGTCTATGAACAGTTCAATATGGAATTTCCTTTGCTCATTAAATTTATTGATGCGTCCGACACCCTTTCGGTGCAAGTGCATCCCGGCGACGCGGTGGCCGCCGAACGGCATAACGCTTATGGCAAAACGGAAATGTGGGTGGTGCTTGCTGCCGAGCCCGGCGCGGGGCTATACGTAGGGTTTAAGGAAAAACTTACGGCGCAGGCCTTTTACGAACACACGCAAAAAGGCACGCTGCCCGGCGTGCTGAACTTCGAGCAGGTGGCGCCCGGCGATGTGTTTTTTATTCCCGCAGGCCGTATCCATGCCATTGGGAAAGGCGTGGTGCTGGCCGAAATCCAGCAAACGTCCGACGTTACCTATCGCGTGTACGACTGGGGGCGGGAATATAATCCCGCTACTGCCCGCGATATGCACGTTGACCTCGCCATTGATGTGATAGGTTATACGCCGGTTGGCCAATATAAAATCGCATATACGCGGCAGCGTAATGTGCCGGTGAACTTGGCGGGATGCCCTTATTTTACTACGAATCTGTTGGAAATTGACGAAACAATAAATCGCCCCCTGTTACAACGCGACAGTTTTATAATTTATATTTGTTTGGAAGGCTCGGCTGCTCTTTCCTGTAAAGGGGTGCAGGAAACCATTGCGAAAGGAGAAACGGTGCTGGTGCCTGCCTGTCTGTCCGATGTGCGGTTACAGCCGGCGCTTGAAACAAAGCTGCTGGAAGTGTATGTGTAAAATGATTGGAATATGAAGCGTATCATTAGTCTGTGTGTATTTACTTTAATAGTGGGCGCCGCTTTTTCACAGGTGGAATTTGACTATGTGAGAAAAAGGGCGCAGGCCATTAAATTTACGGAAGTGGACACTGCTGTACGCAAGAAGCCCTCTTATTATTCTTTTCATGGGAAAAATTTACTAACCGTTTCGCAAGTATCTTACAGCAATAGCTGGGAATCGGGCGGTGTGCCGAGTATTACATTGCGCGGCGCGTCCAATTTGGTATATGTCTATAATAAAAACCTGATTTATTTTCAATCGATATTTGACGGCGCCTATGCCATGGCCTGGGAGGAAGAAAACAGCGCAGTAAAAAAAGAAGACCGTTTTTCTTTTACCAATACGTTTGGTTTGCGCACGTCGAAAAAATCGCCGCTATACTACATTACCATGATTGACCTGAAAAGCCAGTTCGCCCCCGGCTATCAATCTGCCACCGATAAAACCATTATCTCACGGTTGTTTTCTCCGGCTTACCTCACCATGTCGTTAGGTATTAGTTATAAGCACAAGGATGAATTGAGCGTTACCCTTGCGCCGGTTTCCGGCCGGTTTGTCTTTGTACTCGATACCGCCATTGCCAACAGAGGACTCTATGAAGTAAAATATGGTGAAAGGGTAAAAACCGACATGGGCTGTTATGCCAGCGTAATTTACACTAAAAATTTTCTTAAAATTCTTAGCTTTAACACCAAACTCGAAATGTTTTCAAATTACAAAGATGAGCCGTTGAACATTGATGTGGACTGGGAACATAAATTGGGATTTAAAATCACCTCCTACCTTACCGCCGAATTTTATGTACGTATGGTATATAAGGACAAGTCGCGCTTTCCGGAACTTCTTGCCGACGGCACCACCGTATTGCGCGGGCCACGGTTGCAAGTCAACGAGTCGTTCAACATCGGCCTGACGTACGCCTTTTAAATCTTTAAACTTTGAATCTTTAAATCTTTAAATCTGAATTACAGCATCCAGCGCACGCCGCTCTTTCTTCGTAGGCCTTCCCGCGCCCTGCTCACGCCAGATAGACGAAGTGCGATGCACGTCGGTCAGCTTCGCCAGTTCTTCGGGTGGCGTAATGTTTTCCATATACAGCGGCACATTTTTCGCCGGTTGCCTTTTATCAATCACCGCGATTACCTTATATAGGTACGTCACCGGCATGCGGCGTACGGTAATCCTGTCGGCGGGTTTCACTTCGCGTGAAGGCTTGGCGTCGGTGTCGTTCACCTTTATTTTTCCACCCTTGCAGGCGTCGGCCGCGTCGCTGCGCGTTTTGAAAATCCGCATCGCCCATAAATACTTATCAATGCGCATAGTCTCCATAAATTTTTGGCAAAGTTCGGATAATTTTTCGTATATTTGTTCGCAATTTAAAAAAACATTAAA
>JAIRMK010000170.1 GCA_031258755.1 Prevotellaceae bacterium | reverse complement strand
AGTTTACACTGGCGCTGATCATGGTTCCCGGCATTGCTTTCGGGTCCATGCTGTGGTTCAGGCGGATGGCATACACCGTGTTTGACGAGTAATCGGACGCGCCTTTTTCGCCAAGTACGTTTTCGGCATAATCAATATTGAATCCACCAGTGAATTTATAGCGTTTCGTGTAGCGCGAAACCGCTCGTGCGCTCCATGAGCCGCGTGTGAAATAGGTTCCGGTGAGGGCAAGGTCGGCATAATCGCCCATCACAAAATAATAGCCCAAATCCTGAATGGCAAACCCTCTGTTCACCTCATCGGTAAAGCGCGGGAACAGCAAGCCCGCCGCCCGGCCGGGACGATCGGGCACAAAGCCGAAAGGCAACATCAACGGGAACAGCGGCACATCTTCAAGCACCAGATAGGAAGGGCCGAACACCGTTTGCTTGGGGTCTTGCAAGACGCGGGCTTCCGACATGCGCAGGTAAAAGTGTGGGTGCTCCTCGTCGCACGTCGTGTATTTTCCGCCACGCACATTGATTGAATTGTCGGGCATTTTCTTGATCACCGCACCGTGAAGGTATCCGTCGCCTTCCTGCGTAATGACATTAGAGATGATCGCCTTCTTCGACCCGAAATTATAATACATGCGCTCCATCGAATAGGTCTTGTCGCCTTCCTTCATCACCGGATTTCCCACCGGCTTTCCCAAAGAATCGAGGGTGCCTTTGGCAAATACGGTGCGCGTGCGGGAATTATATTCCATGTAATCGGCTTTCAATTCCATGTTGCCGTGGGTAACCGTAATATCGCCATAATAATAAATGATCCGGTCGGGATGTTCCAAATCATATTCCAAAGAATCACGGGCGGTAGAGAACACCGGCGCTTCAAGCGAACTTTTGCGTTGCGGCACGGTGTCTTTCGGCGCCGCCGTTGTGTCCTCCGGCGCCACAAGCGTATCTTTCGGCACGGCCATACGGTCGAAAGAAATTATCGTGTCTTTTTTTAACAGGGAAAGCGAGTCGCGTGGCGTAAAAACCGATTTTTGCGACACAGCCCGAGCCACCGTATCTGCCGAAAAAGCCGATACGACAGTCGGACAGCCAGCCGTCAATAAAAATAATAATGCTGACCTACAATTATTTATGATTTTTAATAATATAATTACAAAATAGTTTTATATTTTTGCACCACAAAGGTAAGAGAAAAAAATGTTTAAATCTATTGTAGATATAAAAAAAGTTATTATCTTTGCATCCTCTTTGGTTGCTTTCTGTTGTTATACAGTAACAATATTTAGTCAATCCGTCGTTACCCAGACCGGTGTCACAAGAGTGGTGGTTGATGCCGGTCACGGCGGACTTGATGCAGGGGCCGTAGGGAAATTCAGCAAAGAAAAAGACCTTAATTTAGATGTAGCCTTATTGGCAGGTAAGTTCATTCAAGATTCCTGCCCCGGTGTGGAAGTTATTTATACCCGTAAAACGGACATTTTCATCCCCCTCAACGAACGCAGCGCCATCGCCAACAAACATGACGCCCATCTTTTCATTTCCATTCACGCCAATTCCATTGACGCCAACGCTTCAAGGAAAAAGGCGGTGAAAGGATCGGAGACATACGTAATGGGGCTCGACAAGTCGGGCTCGAATATGGAAGTGGCCATGCGCGAAAATGCCGTAATTACTTACGAGGACAATTATGCTTCCAAATATGAAGGATATGATCCGCGTTCTCCGGAGTCATTCATTATTTTTTCGCTGTTACAAAACGCGCACCTCGAGCAAAGCCTCCAGATGGCTGCCCGCGTGCAGGAAGAATTTGGCGACCGGCCTATACCTAACCGCGGCGTAAAGCAGGCCGGATTTCTGGTTTTATGGCGCACGGCCATGCCAAGCGTTCTCGTCGAAATGGGATACATTTCGAATGAACAGGAGGAAAAAATATTAAATAATAAAGAAACGAAAACGGCCATTGCACACGCTATTTTCAGGGCATTTAAAAGTTACAAAAATTATTACGACCGCGACCTCAATCTGGCGCAGTATAGCAACAAAAAATCACAAGAGGTCAAAAAAGACGAGATACCGCTAACCCTTCATTACCGGATACAGATTAAAGCCTCTTCAAAAAAAATCCCCCTTGATGCACCGGAATTTACGGGCTATGAAGACGTGCAGTGTATTCCTTTTAGCGCCATATATAAATATACTGTCGGAAATTTTACTACCTTTGAAGCGGCAACGCGATATTGCGAAGACATCATACGTCCGAAAATTGCAGACGCTTTTGTAGTTTGTGTGGAAAAGGGTAAAATTGTACCAATGAAAAAATAAAAATCATGAAAATTAAACGCGAAGTCAAAATAGGTTTATTTTTTTTAGCGATTGTAGTCGCGATATTCGGATTGTTGAATTTCTTAAAAGGGCAGGACATTTTTAAACATGCCAACCCTTATTATGCCGTTTATGAGAATGTGGAGGGGTTGTCGCCAAGTTCGCAGGTGTTTTTGAAAGGTTTAAGAATAGGTGCTGTCGAAAAAATCACGTTCGACGCGGCCAGTTTGAAATTTATCATAAAAATAAATATCAATGACAAATATCATATTCCCAAAAATTCGGAAGCGCAAATATTCAACACCGACATCATGGGGAATAAAGCCCTGCGAATTGTTTTCGGCGACAGCGACCATTTTCTGCAAAAGGGAGACACGCTGCTTGCCGGCAATGTGCCCGAACTCATTACCATGATTGCCGATGAGTTGGTGCCGCTGAAACAAAAAGTAGATACGCTGGTTTCGGCATTGAATACAACAGCGCAAGCATTAAACGCCATATTGACCGAAGAAACCCAGAAAAATTTAGTGAGCGGCATTGCGAGTTTGCGGAAAACCCTGCATAATCTGCAATCATTTAGCGCCGCCCTGGAAAATGAAAAAGGGAATATCAAAAATATTGCGGAAGGCATCAACACCTTCATGGGCTCCTTAAACCAGAGCAGCGGCGATATTACACGCACCCTGCATAATTTAGCCTTGCTGACCGACTCCTTACAAAGCGCCGACCTTAAGGCTACCGTAGAAAGTATAAATGCCCTCCTGTCTCAAGCGAATAATCCGGAAGGAAGCATCGGAAAGTTGCTTCACGACGGACACCTATATAATAATGTATCAAAAACCGTCGCGCATCTCGACAGTTTAATTATCGCTATTCAAAGAAATCCGAAGAAATATATTAAAATCTCGGTCTTCTAATCTTTTTTTTAAAAATTTTCTTGTTGATATTAAAGTTATTATATTTTTTTTGAATAAAACAATAGCGCTTACTATTTTTTTTTAATTTTTTTTTCTACAATTTTGTATCGTCGAAAACGCGATTAAATCAAACTTTAAAAATGATCACCTCCGAAACATCAAATAATGAGTATTACCAACAGGTATGGCGTAATTGTTTGCGTGTTATAAAAGATAATACTCCCGCATCAAGTTTCCGCACATGGTTTGAGCCTATAGTCCCGTTAAAGCTTGTAAACAACGTATTAACGATTGAAGTCCCCACTTCCTTTTTTTATGAATATCTCGAAGAACATTTCATCGATTTGCTAAGTAAAACGCTACGCAAGGAATTGGGGCAGGAGGCCCAATTAGAATATAGTATAAGGCTGGTGGAAGGCGGCTCTACGGTAACCTACCCGCACCAAAGCCGGCCTGATTTAAAAAATAAAACCGTGCCTTTCCCCAACCATATAGAAAAAGGGAGCATTGCCAATCCATTCGTGATACCGGGATTGAAGCAATTGCAAATTGATCCGCAGTTAAATCCCGACTATCATTTCGATAATTTCATCGAGGGCGAGTGTAACCGGCTGGCACGCACGGCCGGGTTAACTATTGCCGCCAATCCCGGAAAAACGGCATTCAATCCTTTATTTATTTACGGCAACTCGGGATTGGGGAAAACACATCTTGCGCAAGCCATCGGGATTAAGGTAAAAGAACTGCATCCGGAAAAAATCGTGTTATATGTCAATGCGAACCGTTTCCAAACACAATACATGGATGCGGTGAACATAAAAAATAAATACGCGGATTTCCTGCACTTCTATCAGATGATTGATGTGCTGATCCTCGACGATGTACACGAGTTTGCCGGCAAGGAGGGGACGCAAAATGCATTCTTTCATATCTTCAATCACCTGCACCAGTCGGGAAAACAGTTGATCCTGACTTCCGACAAACCGCCGGTAGAATTGGCGGGGCTCGAGCAGCGCCTGCTCTCCCGCTTCAAATGGGGGCTGTCGGCCGAATTGTTTGTGCCCGACTACGAAACGCGGAAAGCTATTTTGCACGATAAAATATATAACGACGGATTGGAACTTTCCGAAAATATTGTGGAATATATCGCCGGAAAAATTTCTACCAATATTCGCGAGTTGGAAGGCGCGCTGGTGTCGTTGCTTGCACAAGCCACGCTAAATAAAAAGGCTATTACACTGGAGTTGGCCGAAACAATGACCGATAAATTGGTAAATAATAACCAGCGTGAACTTTCGATCAACGAGATACAAAAAGCGGTTTGTTCTTATTTTTCCCTCACGCCCGAAAGCTTGTTGTCGAAAGTGCGCAAGCGTGAAATCGTGCAGGCGCGGCAAATTGCCATGTATCTCAGCCGCAGTATGACGAAAGCGTCGCTGTCGTCGATAGGTTCGCAAATTGGCGGAAAAGACCACGCGACCGTCTTACATTCCTACAAGACGGTATGCGACCTGATGAGTACCGACAAGCATTTCAAACAGCATGTGCTGGCTATTGAAAAGAAACTAAAATCGACCATATAATATGATGTTGCACGAACTTGACCCCGCCGACGTATTCAAATATTTCGGCGAAATTAGTTGTATCCCGAGGCCGTCAAAACATGAAGAGAAAATCATTGCCTATTTAATGGATTTTGCCGCGCAGTTGGAACTCGAAGCCAAGTGCGACAAGGCAGGAAATGTGTTAATCCGCAAGCCGGCGAGCAAGGGCATGGAAGAACGCCCCACGATAGTGTTACAATCGCACATGGACATGGTGGGCGAAAAGCACAGTCATTCAAAACACCGGTTTGAAGTCGATCCTATTGCCGTGTATGTGGACGGCGAGTGGATTAAGGCCATGGACACCACACTGGGCGCCGATTGCGGCATAGGAATGGCTGCACAATTGGCGTTGCTGGCCAACAAAGATTTGACGCATGGGCCTGTCGAATGTCTGTTCACGGTAGATGAGGAAACCGGCCTTACAGGCGCCGAAGCGCTGGAGCCCGGCTTTCTGAAAGGAAATATTTTGTTAAACCTCGATTCGGAAGACGAGGGCGAATTGTTTATCGGATGTGCGGGAGGCACCGGCGTGGTGGGCGCTTTCGACATGGAAGAAGAAATTATGCCGAAAGATCACCGGATTTATTCTTACACGGTAAGCGGGTTAACCGGCGGGCATAGCGGCGACGACATCCATCGCGGACGCGCCAATGCCGTGAAGGTAGCCACGCGCTTCCTGTGGCAGGCGCAGCAATATTGTCAAATCCGCCTGCATGCGTTCACGGGCGGCAACCTGCACAATGCCATCGCCCGGGAGGCTTCGGCCGTTTTTACGGTAAACACGGCGCAGGCCACAAGCCTCACGCAGTTGTTCGAGCAACATGTGAAAGACATCAAAAGCGAATATGCCAAAAACGACCCCAATATTGTGCAAAAGCTGGAGCCCGTAACCCGGAAAGCCGGCGAGGCGCCACTTACCGTATGGGAAAAGGCCGGGCAGCAGCGCTTGTTGCATACGCTTTATGCCTGTCCGCACGGCGTAATGGCCATGAGCAGCGCCATGAAAGGTTTGGTGGAAACGTCCACCAACCTTGCTTCGGTGAAAGTAAACGACGAGGCGCAGATTGTGGTAGAGACCAGCCAGCGCAGTGCGCTCGAAGGCGCCAAATTCAATGTAGCCCGCATGGTGGATGCGCTGTTTCAGTTGGCCGGTGCGGAAATTGAACATGTGGACGGATATCCGGGCTGGGAGCCCAATCCCAACTCCCCTGTTCTCGACATCGCCAAAACGTCATACAAGCGCCTGTTCCATGTCGAGCCCAAAGTAAAAGCCATTCATGCCGGGCTCGAGTGCGGGCTGTTCATGAAAAAATATCCCGACCTCGACATGATTTCATTCGGGCCTACCAT
>JAIRMK010000167.1 GCA_031258755.1 Prevotellaceae bacterium | reverse complement strand
TACATAGTAGAAAGCACCGGTTTGTTCCTGACCAAAGAAAAAGCAGAGGCGCATCTTAAAGCAGGCGCAAAATATGTAGTGATGTCGGCGCCTTCAAAAGACGATACCCCGATGTTTGTATACGGCGTAAATCACAAGAGCTACAAGGGTGAAGCCATCGTTTCAAACGCATCTTGTACAACCAACTGCTTAGCTCCGCTGGCAAAGGTTATTCATGACAAATTCGGTATTATAGAAGGCCTGATGACTACCGTGCATGCGACTACGGCCACACAAAAAACAGTAGATGGTCCTTCGGCAAAAGACTGGCGTGGCGGTCGTGCAGCCAGCGGCAATATTATTCCGTCAAGCACCGGCGCAGCAAAAGCCGTAGGGGTGGTCATTCCCGAATTGAAAGGCAAACTTACCGGCATGTCGCTCCGCGTACCGACATTGGACGTATCGGTGGTTGACCTGACCTGCCGCTTAGCCAACCCGGCTACCTACGACGAAATCAAAGCAGCGGTGAAGGCGGCTGCCGACGGTGAACTGAAAGGCGTGATGGGCTACACGGAAGAAGATGTGGTATCGAGTGATTTCATTCACGAAAAACGCACGTCGGTATTTGATGCAAAAGCAGGTATTGCGCTCAATGCGAATTTTGTGAAATTAGTGTCATGGTACGACAACGAGTGGGGATATTCCAACAAGGTACTCGACTTGATTGCCCACATGGCTACCGCAAAATAGCACAATTACACATATACAGTATAAAAATGCGGGGCTAAAGCCCCGCATTTAGTTTCTTAACGCTCCCCGCTTTTCACTTTCAACTAATATGCCTATATTTGTACTATGAACTATTACCTCATAGCGGGCGAAGCGTCGGGCGACTTGCACGGAAGCAACCTGATGCGCGGATTAAGACAGGCCGATAGCGCCGCGCAGTTCCGCTTCTGGGGCGGCGACCTGATGGCGGCGCAAGGAGACGGCAATCTCGTAAAGCACTACAAAGATACAGCGGTGATGGGTTTCCTTGAGGTACTGTCCAAACTCCGCACCGTACTGCGTAACATCCGCTTCTGCAAAAAAGACATCCTCGCACACCGCCCGGATGTGCTGATTTTGATTGATTATCCGGGCTTCAATCTCCGTATGGCGAAATTCGCCAAACAACACGGCATAAAAGTGTTTTATTACATTGCGCCGAAAGTGTGGGCTTGGAAAGAAAAGCGGGTGCACCGCCTGAAAAAATATGTAGATAAATTATTCATCATTTTTCCTTTTGAAGTAGATTATTTCAAAAGGTGGAATATTGATGCCTGTTATGCCGGCAACCCGTTGGTCGATAGCATTGGCGAACGGTTGGCACAAAAGGAAACGTTCCACACATTTATCGAACGGAATAAACTGCCCGACAAGCCTGTTGTGGCGGTGCTGCCGGGAAGCCGGATGATGGAAATTAATTACGTGTTGCCGCGGATATTGTTTCTGGCAAAACAGTTCCCCGATTACCGCTTTGTGGTGGCCGGCGCGCCCTCCATTGACGAAGCGCAATATAAAAAATACCTGCACAACGACCTTTTCAGCATCGTGTATAACCAAACCTGCGAATTGCTGGCGCAAGCCACGGCGGCTATCGTAGCATCGGGCACAGCTACGCTCGAAGCAGCATTGATTGGTGTGCCGCAAGTAGTATGCTACGGCGGCAACGAAATTTCATATCAGGTGGCCAAACGTCTGGTAAGGACAAAATATATCTCGCTGGTAAACCTGATTATGGATGCGCCGGTAGTCACGGAATTGATACAGCACGACATGAATGAAAAAAATCTTCAAAGCGAATTGTCGGCCATTCTTCCCGGAGGCGCAAAGCGGCCAACCGTGTTGGCACAGTATGACCAACTCCGCGCCATGATGGGCGAACGCGGCGCCTCGCAGCGGGTAGCAAAGCTGATGTGCAATGTGACCAATTAACTCATAACTCTTAACTCTTAACTAAGTATGTACGTTCTGTTCGTTAAAGAAATTCGCGCTTTTTTCTCCTCCTTAATGGGCTATCTGGCGCTGGTCATATTTCTGTTGACCAATGCCTGGTTCATGTGGCTGGGTCCCGGCGAGTTTAACGTACTCGACAATGGTTACGCCGATTTGAATACGCTGTTCACCATGGCGCCATGGATTTTTCTGTTTCTCATTCCGGCGGTTAATGCGCAGTTTTGCGGAAGAAAAAAAATCGGGCACACTGGAATTATTGCTCACCAAGCCCCTCACGCACTCGCAACTGATTATCGGAAAATATTTAGCCACAGTGGCGTTAGCCTTGTGCGCCTTGCTTCCTACCTTGGTATATGTATACAGCATATACGCAATGGGAAATCCTGTAGGGAATATGGATATGGGCGGCGCTTGGGGCTCTTACATCGGGCTGTTGTTCCTTTCGGCCGTGTATGCCGCCATTGGCATTTTCGCCTCATCCATCACCGCCAATCAAATTGTGGCGTACCTGATGGCCGCGGTGCTTTGCTTTTTCTTCTACACCGGCTTCGACGGACTTGCTCAGCTAAACATCTTCGCCCCACTCGACCGGTTTATCCTGCAGCTGGGCATCAATGAGCATTACAAGTCAATCAGCCGCGGCGTGATAGATTTGCGCGACGTGTTATATTTTGCAAGTGTTATTGCGGTATTTGCCGGCGGCACAAAATTAGTGCTGGGCAATAAAAGGTTAAAAAGCGGATTACGCATGGCCGGGTTTATCGTGGCGTTAGTGCTGTTGAATATTGTCATGCAACATGTTCTTTTCCGCATCGACCTTACGTCCGACAAGCGCTACACGTTGTCGGACGTCAGCAAACAAACAGTGAAAAATTTAGAAACTTCGTTTTACGTCGAAATATTTCTGGACGGCGACATGCCGGTACAGGTGAAAAAACTGCAAGCCACCATTAAGGAAACGCTTGACGAGTTGAAAGTATATGCCGGAAACCGTATCCAGTATAAGTTTATCGACATAGCGGAAGAGACCGGCGGCGACGCCCACGATTTAGATCTGATTTACGCTTCACTGCAAAACCATGGGCTGGTTCCGTTTATTGTACAGGAACACGCCGGCGGCCGCACTACCGAGAGGGTTTTGTTCCCCGGAGCGCTCATCAGTTGCGCCGTACCTGTGACGGACGGCGACACCACGCACATAGAAACTCGTGAAATAGCGGTGAACTTCATACAGCAGGATGCACAAAGCGATCCCGAAGCAAACATCCTGCTGGCGCAGGAAAATGTGGAATACGAATTGCTCAACGCCATCAAGCTGACCGGCCGGGAACAGCCATGGCAAATTGCTTTTGTGGAAGGACACGGCGAGCTTAACGAATATGAAGCAGGCGATATCAGCAAAGAATTAGCGCCGTTCAGTCACATCGACCGCATTAACTTGGCGGGACGTGTAGGCATATTGAACCGGTACGACCTCGTAATTGTGGCAAAGCCCATGCAGGCGTGGAATGACGCGGACAAGCTGGCGCTCGACCAGTATATCATGCAGGGCGGACGAACGGCATGGTTTCTCGACGCCGTGCATGTACACCACGACAGTTTGGCAAATGGGCACTATACTTTTGCGCTGGCTTGCGCACACCACCTCGATGACCAACTGTTCAAGTATGGCGTGCGCCTCAATCCCGATGTACTGCAAGACCTGCAATGTTCTTTTCTTCCTGTGAATATTGCGCCGGCCGGGCAGACGACCAACTTCAAACCCGCACCGTGGACTTATTATCCCCTGCTCACGCCGCCCGCCACTAATGGTATTACACGCGGGCTGAACCTCATTAAATCGGAATATCCGAGCAGCATGGATACAGTGAACCGCAACAGCGAAGTGCATAAAACCGTATTACTGCACACCTCGCAGTACAGCCGCGCCCAGACTGTTCCCCTGCGCATCAGCTTGGCCGACGTCAACCGGCAAGTTTCGCCGGAGCACTATCCACAGTCGTTTCTTCCGGTGGCCATGCTCATGGAAGGGACGTTCCCATCGGCTTTCGAACACCGTGCACACAGTCATTACAACAATGGACGGCCTTTCGACTTCATGGCAAAAAGCAAGCCCACAAAAATGATTGTAGTGGCCGACGGCGATATCATCCGCAATGAAGTGATTTATCGTGCAGACGACACACGTATTGTGCCATTGGGTTTCGACCGGTACACAAATGTACAGTTTGGCAATAAGGGTTTGGTAAAAAATATGCTGCTTTATTTGCTCGACGACAATGAAATCATGCAAACCCGCCGGCGGGAGTGGACATTGCGGCTGCTCAGCAAACAGGAAATAACAACCCGCCGCACATATTGGATTACGCTGAACACCTTATTGCCTGTTGGATTGGTGTTGGTGTCGGGCGGTATATTTCTTTATTTCCGGAAGCGGAAATACGCAAAATAGTGTTTATTTTCCCCTGAAGACAGGCGCATGGTCATAATTTCCGTACTTTTCTTTCTTACGGCCATGTCCAAGCGTTACGCCTACTTTAAGCCCCACCGCCACAGGCAGCACGTCTTCCTTAACGATGCTTTCCCGGCTTCCATCGGGAAGCCTGTACTGAGAAGTGAGCATGCTCCCCATGGCCGGATTATCGCGATTGTAGGAAGCTATTAATTCACCGCTTCTTTTCACCATATTTTTCTTGAAACCATAATCGACATAGACGCCGGTATACAATAAGAGGTATTGTAAGCGCCAGCTCACGCCGGCTTCCGCAGCCAAAATGAGCGTGGTTGTGAGTTTAATTTCCTGATCGCCGAATTCGGGAAAAGAACCGAATCCCATAAATTTCTGTTCGGTATATTCATAGTTTTCTTCGGCATAATACCCCGAATTAGAAGAGGTGCCTCCCACTATTCTATATTTTCCGGACACCGGGATGCTTAATTTTCCTCCCACGGCAAAATAAAATGTGTTTCTTTCGGGATCACCCCTGTAACGGAGCATCACCGGAATATTACACATCGTCACACTTTCTCTTTCCACATAGTCACGCAGGGTTGTGCGAAATTCAAAATTGGCGCCCTCGTAGTCTTTCGCCTGTTCGAGATACGAATAATCGCCGATTAACCCTTTGGCATTATAAAAAGAGAGTTCCAATCCGGCGCCAAACCCAAAGTTTTTCGTAAAAAAGAACCGGTAACCGGCCCCCAGCAGTCCGCCGGCCATACCCGAACAAGAAGCTATTGCAGATTGATAGCGCAACGTTGACAGTCCGCCTCCGGCGTAAACAGTATATTCATGTTTTACAACCGGCTGTGTATTTGAATTAGATTGCCCGGATAAAATACCACAGGCAAAAATAGCCACAGACAGTATGAACAGGTGTTTTTTCATTTTTGTACATTCATTTTAATTATTGTACTACGACCTTTACTATTTTGTTTAAATCCTTCTTCCCTCTCAGGTTCAACAGGTACACGCCTGTGGGTAAAGAGGACATGTTAACCGGAGTAATCTGTCCTGCCACCCTCACTTTACCCACTGACACGCCTACGATATTGAATATTTCGATTTCAGCGTGGTCGAGTTGCGCTTCGTCCATATTGATTTCCACAAATACAAAGCCGTTGCTTTGCGCAGGGTTAGGATAGGCTACCATATCCGCCGCGCTGTGCCGCAACGCTATCAAAGAGGGGCACGTGTTTAAGGCGCCGGTATATTCATCTGCTTCCAATGCGACATGATAACTAATCGCAGGATCTATCGTTTGGCCGGTATTGCCCGCCGAGAATGACTGGTTGGCAGTAATTAACCGTCCGTCACCATACCAGACGAATGAAGTAAAATGAAAACCACCGTTGTTGGCCGGATTATTGATTACCGTCAAGGTATTGTCCCACCTCATTTTCACCACATCATCAAATTTAAAAGGCTTGGCAATTTCGAGGGTATAGATCTGCTCTTTTGCTCCCGACTTCACCGTATAAGTGATGCTATGCACACCGGTTGGTTTTGTTACGGAAAATACAGGCCCAAGAACATTGTTATAATAAACCCGCGCAGTATAGTCTTCGGGTTCTACAATCACGGTTACGGAATTTTCGCTACAATTCATGACATACCGGCTGTTTACCGCATCAAATTTCGCACCGAATACGGTAACACTTGCGGCTGTATTACCACTTTCCACTACGTTCACTTGTTTTTGTACGGGAGGCGCAGGGTTGTAATTATTGTCTCCTTGCTGGCTTGCCGTAACGGTTATCGGTCCGAAGTCCTTTAACAACAACGTTACACCGTCGCTTCCTATATCTGCTATGGCGGGATTACTGCTGGTATAGGTCACAGGCAATCCGGATGTGGCCGTAGCCTGAAGGCGGTATGGGCCGTTAATCAATAACAAATCCGGTATGTCGGGAAAACTAATCGTTTGATCTGCTTTCAGTATGTTAAAAGTTACGTCGGTGGCGCCGTCATAATTACCTGCGCCGGTAATCGTCACCGTGGCAGTCCCTGCATTGAGATTATCCGCATAGACTACC
>JAIRMK010000165.1 GCA_031258755.1 Prevotellaceae bacterium | reverse complement strand
GTTGAAACTTCGCATGTATGAATTGGGATTAAATCAAAAATCCCTGTCGGAATTAGTTGGGATAAGCCCTTCCCGCATGAGCGAGTATTTATCCGGCAAGAGCGAGCCCACCTTAGAGGCAGCAAGAAATATAAGCCGTACGCTTAATATCAACGCCTCTGTAGTATTAGGCGTTTAAGCATTTAAATAAAAAAGCTGTCCGAAAGCAGACAGTTTTTATTTTCTTTCCATTGTCCGGAAATTTATTCTACCGACTGTAGCACGTTCATCGCTTCTATCAACATGCAGCCGCTGATTTGTTCCGTCAATCCGGTTTCCGAGCCCGGCCTATTGCGCCAGTTCGTGCCGAATAGCACATCCTTTTTGTTGGCGCCCTTTGTCCACAGCGTTTCGGCGTTGTACTGCAAAAATTGAGTGTAGCGCTTCTTTACGGCGCTGTCCAAGCCCTCTTGCCGGATTAATTCCGTAAAATAGCGAACAAAAATCCCCTTGAACAATCCGCCGTCGCCGCTGCCTTCGTCTTTTAGTATCCCACTGTTCACTAAAACAGTTGTAGTATAGTTGGCGGCCAACACGGCATCGTTCAGATAGGTTTTTTCGCCGGTAATTTTGTATAGTTCCACGGCCGAGCCAATGAATGTGCCCTGGTTGTAGGTAAATATCCACGAAGTGTTTTTTTCTCCCGTTTGCCCATTGATGTTGTCATACACCGCGCCGGTGCTGCTGTTAAACAAGACGCTTTTTTCCCATTCATAGACTTTAAACGCCCAGTCCCGACAGGTTTCGTCGCCTGTTTCCCGGTACAGGCGGGCTGCCAATATGCAGGCGGGGCCGTTGGAGCAAGCATTCTTGCTCCACAAATGACTATCCCTCTCCCAAGCTATTCCGCCGCCGGCATAATTGTTCCAGCCTTCCTGTATGTATCCCCACAGCTCCAACGCCGCCTCTTTGTACTTCGCTTCACCGGTGGCTTTATAGACACGAAGCAAAGCCAGCGCAATCCACTCCATGTCGTCGAAGAAGTTATTATACCACCCGTTTCCGTTTTGTTTCTTCACGCCGTCGAACCATAAGCCGAAATACGCTTTATAAAAATCATTGCCGCTGCGCTCATACGCATCTATCAGTACGTCTAAGGCGTGGGCTTGCGGCCAGTACTGAAAAGTTTTGTTGCCGTGATTGTCCGTCCAAAAGTAATGCGCTGTGGCGTCCCAAAATGAACTTGCCAACGCCCGACTACAGCTGTCGGCAGCTGCGTTCCAGTCAATCGCAGTCGTGCTTTCCGAAGTTTCCTGCTTGCTGTTTTTGTTATTGCAGGCCACAAAGAGAAATGCAAAAAGAAGCGGTATAATTTGAATTTTTCTCATCGCTAATCCTTATTACTAATATTTAACACTCAGGTTGGCCTGACGCAGCCGGTCTTCTTCCAGTTTTATCACCTTGCGGTCGTAGGTCATCAAGCCGTTCACTTCGCCTTCCACGTCGGTGGTTTGTGTATAGACCGCCGCCGAATAGCCGCGTCTCATGGTCTCCTTCAGTTGTTCGATAAAGCGAATATATTCATCGGTGACCTCTTTCTCGTTCTTAAACTGAACGTATCCCCAGTTCTTGTCGGTTTGCCACAGGTGACCCTCGACCACAAGCCCGATGCCGCCAAATTCGCCGAGCACATTTACCTTGCCGGTGTTTATCAGCGTTATTCTCGGATTGGGGTAATGATGCACGTCGAGGATGTCGCCGGCTTCGAGGTAGTGGTTGCCGCCGCTGGCTGGGTTGACAAGTCGCGACGGGTCGTAGTTTTTCGTCCACGCCGCTATCTCTACCGACTTAAACTGCCCCCAAGCTTCGTTGAACGGCACCCATACTATTATGCAAGGATTGGGTTTCAGAAAATCAATAATCTCTTTCCACTCCTGACGGAAGTTTGCTTCGGATTCTGGAGAACGGACGGCTTCCTTGCCGTCGAAGAACTGGTGCATCTGCCATCGCGGTGAATTTCCTCCACTGGGCATATCCTGCCACACGAGCATTCCAAGCCGGTCGCAATGCGTGTACCAGCGCGCAGGCTCCACCTTCACGTGCTTGCGTATCATGTTAAAGCCGAAATCCTTTGTTTTTTGGATGTCGTACACGAGCGCTTCGTCGGTCGGGGCGGTGTAGAGGCCGTCCGGCCACCAGCCCTGGTCGAGCGGGCCAAGCTGGAAGTAGTCCTCGTTGTTGAGCTGCATCCGCAGGATGCCGTTTTTATCCGGTTTCACGGAAATCTTGCGCATGGCTGCATAGCCAATCACTTTGTCGTGAAGCTTCCCGCCTTCGTACAAGCGCGCTTCCAAATCATAGAGGAAAGGCGTTTCCGGTGACCAGAGCTTCATGTCTCGCACCGGTATATTGAGTTGCTGACCCACTACCGCTTTGGCCGTGGCCACAATTTTACCCGCCTCCTTGACCTCAACCTCCACTATATCGCCGGACGCGGCATTCTCTACGCCCACAGTTACGGACAGTTGCTGCGCGTCGATGTCTGCTGTGGGAACCAGCGAAACAATGTGCTTTTTGGCCACCGGCTCAAGCCAGACGGTTTGCCAAATGCCCGAAACGGGCGTGTACCAGATGCCTTCGGGTTTGTTCACCTGCTTTCCCCGCGGCTGGTAGCCATCGTTCGTGGGGTCCCATACCTTAACTACGAGCTTCTGCTCGCCTTGCGTCAGGCAGGGCGTGACGTCGAACGAAAACGGCGTGTAGCCGCCCTTGTGCACGCCGATTTTGACGTCGTTCACGAATACTTCGGCTTTCCAGTCCACCGCGCCGAAGTGCAGCAGCACCGATTTGCCTTTCCACGCCTGCGGCACGGTGAATGTGCGCTTGTACCACAATTCGTTTTCCTTCCCGAGGCGTTTCTCCACACCCGACAGGTTTGACTCTACGGCAAACGGCACCAGAATTTTACCGTCGAACTTGTCCGGCTCGGCAGCGCCCAACGGCAATATGGCGTAATTCCACAAGCCGTTGAGGTTGCTCCACTGGGCGCGCTCCATCGCCGGACGCGGGTACTCCGGCAACACGTTCGCTGGGTTGACTTCATCCGCCCACTTCGTTCTTATCTTGTCTTTCGATGGACTCCACTGCGCGAAAGCGTTAGATGCTAAAACCAGTAGCCCAATAAATAAAAAATTCTTTCTCATGATAAAAAAATTAAATCGTTAATTAAGTGTTAATAATCATCCTTTCCCGTTAAAAATCGCTTGCCTTGTTCAGTAATGAGATATTTTTGATTGGGTGACGTCGGCTTATTCGGATTGGTTCGTTGAATAAAGCCAAGCGAACATAAAGGTTTTAAGTAGTTTTCATTAAAAAATGTGCGATGATTAAAAGATAAAATATCTACTAAATCATCTACAGAAATCGGAGTGCCCGATAGCAAAAAAATATGAAGGAAATATTGAAGTTTTTTGGATGGCAACTTAGTCACTTTTTCAATTAATCTTAGGTCATTTTTTTCGTTAATAAATTTATTTTCAGCAACCTTATTTTCATCCGGCTTAGTCACTTTTTTATCCAGCTTAGTCACTTTTTCGATCCAAACAGGCGCCAAACAAGCTACCTGTCCTTCCCAATCCATATTATGAAGTTCCCCGTCTATTTCAATATTTTTCAATGATTCCATTAATTTCGGTCGCCATTTTTCGTCCAATTCCAACCACCTGAACCATTCATCTGTAAAGTCAGACATTGTATGGCGCACCAAAGGAATGATAGTCCGGAACAAAGGTCCGTCAATAAAAACCGGTGTGGCATTTTCGACATAATGCGGAAGATAACTCCGCGTATTTCGGATACCAGATCCGATTTCATCTGCCCAACCCAATGCTGTGAAGAACTTGCGGATGTTCGGATTTTTGGGGTGCGGATTAAAATTATCCAAATCCATTATACCGTTAAAATATGGGTTATTTGGGTTAAGCGTCCGCACGGCATCTTCATCGATAATCAGCTCTGTTGCAGTAGCATCCGTATATTCGCGGTGCACAATGATGTTCCCGATTACTTCCCTAAAAATTTTGTCCCTCAAATCAACTCGTTGATCGCCTTCCATATAAAATTTGTCGGGCAAGTGGCGGTTTATAAATTCTTTCAGCTGCAGATATGTATTTATCAGGTTAGTACGAAGTGTAAGACGGTCGTCCCAACGGTTTTTATTTTTGATACGCACCATTGCTTCAACCTTGTAAGCAGGCAACAAATTTTGAATAGTAAGGTCTTTGCCGAAAATCAACGCTGCTGCCAAGGAAAAACCTTCACGATTATTTTCGTAGTCATTCCAATAGAGAACGGCATCGCGCAACATCTGCATATTATTGACGGCCAACCATGGGTGGTCTGCACGATTACTCCGGATCAGGTTTCGAGCTTTTGAAAACAGTGATTCATCCATATCCGACATTTTAAGACCAGGGTAAATATGCGTTTCGGTATAGATAGCTCCCTTTTTTAGGAAAAGTCCACGAATTGCATGTTGGTTGCCGGTTATATCCATATCTGTTTCACACTCGCGGATATAAACTTTTCCTGCGTGGTTGTATACTTGTGAACTTGCCGGCACTTGAATAACGATAATTGTTTTTCCCTTATAATCAACAGGCGACGGATTCAGATACATCACCGGATTAATGTTGTCCTTAGAGTTAAGTGCCGTCGCGATATTTTTAATAAAAACCACCTTGTTTTCGGGCTGAATGCCTGAAACAATGCCACCGTCGTCCACACCCAAAAGTATATAACCGCCCCGCGTATTGGCGAAACTTACCACAGTTTCGTACAATGATGCAGGTACCTTTTCCTTTGCCTTCTTGAACTCTATGGAAACGCCTTCACCTTGTGTGATTATCTTATCTATTTCTTCTATAGTCACAAAATCTTGATTTTTGGCTGTGCCGCTGTTGCAAAAATAATTTTCTTCATATTAATTTCATTAATTTATCAATTTTGTCTATTACGCTGTAATTTTCACAAAGATATTGAAAATTCTCAACATAAAAAGACCGCCGAAGAAACAATTTCCCTCTCCTTCGGCGGCTTTTTTGATAGTTCAGTGAAAACATTCACAAAGTTTTAAAAATTATCTCACTTCAAATACCTTGGTGTCATACAGCCCTTGCCCGATACCCGAAATCCGCAGACCCACGCGGGCATACAGCTTGTGGTGTGCGGTGAGGTCGCTGACGTCTATCGTTACGGTTTGAGAACCTGTAGCGCTATTGGCGGCTTCTTTTTTCACATTCACCTCGCCGTCGAAGCCGACGAATTGGGTTTTGTTGACCATTAAAGCCACTTCATCAATACTCCGGCCGGCCGTGACTTCCGTAATGGTGAACGTGGCCGTGAGCGTAGTTCCATTCAGGCTGTAGGTCACGTTGCCCAGCGTGTAGTAGGGTGTAACCGGAAAATCGACGGCGGTATTTCCACGTACGTTTATTACCACCGAGTCGGTGCTGTTTACCCAGGGGCCGGTGTTATTGCGCATTTTCAGCACATAATCACCGTCGAACACCATGGTGGAGAAGCTGCCGTCCTGCGCCACGTTTACGTTAATGGCATCGGCTTTGAGCGGGTAGCTGGGTTGCCACAGCTGAAGCGTCACCTGTTCGCGAGAGCCCATTACGCCTACCGGATTGCCGTTGCGGTCTATCACCCTGCCGGTAATCTGCGCATCGGGCTCGTCATAGTTATCCAATCCGCACGCTGTAAACATTCCGGCAACGGTGGCAAGCGCTGTCCACAGCGATATTTGTAATATTATTTTTTTCATATTCTTTTCCATTAAAAAGTTTAATACGTTGGTTTATTGATAGGGGTTTCTTACCAGCTTCGGATTCTTTTCCAGCCAGCCGTTGTCGAGGAAGTTGTAATAGTGCCGGAGCTGGAAGTTCTGCCTGCGTCCGCTGTACGTCCAACCCGAGGCATTTACCTTGTCGAATACCCACTTTCCGTCTTGCGCGTGTCCAGAGCTTTTAATCCTGTATGGGAACAGGGCGTATTTGACCGAAGTATTGACGTCGGCCGCCGCACTCTGGTTGTGGGTAGTCACATCGTCGGTAAGCGTGGGCGTTCCGGTTTCCGGCCATACGACATGCGCCCTGCGCCAGCGCTTCAGATCCCACCAGCGATGGTTTTCATACGCAAATTCCACACGGCGTTCCTGCTCAATATCGGCAAGGGTAACGGCTGAGAGCGGCTGTATGCCCGCACGGTCACGCACCTGGTTGATAAAACCGACTGCCCTGTTATCATTCAACTCCATGGCGGCCTCGGCGGCAATGAGGAGCACTTCAGCGTAGCGCATACGCACAAACCACATGTCGCTGCCGGCGCCGCGCGTAAAGGCCGTGGGCTTGTAGTCCATAAACTTGCGGATGTTAAAACCCGTGTTGTTGTGGGTTGCACCATCCGACTGGTTAGGGCCATCAATAGAAACAACCATATCCCCGTCTTCATCCACTGTACCCACTTGTCCGCTGCTTGTAACAATCGTCCATGAGCTACCGCTCCATTTCATTTGCCCTGCCTGATAGATAATGGGGGTGCCGTTCCAGTCGGCGCCCGAATAAATCACCGAGCCATAGAGACGTGCGTCTTTACCGGCAAACAGGTCTTCCGGATTGTCGTAGTAGATATAATCGGAGGCATCGGAAGTACGCGTTTTCAGCGTTCCGTTGCGGTCGTTTGTATATTCAAACGCTTCCACGAGGTTGAGTATGGCGGTTTCGCGGTTGGCGTCGGCATCCTGCGCCATTGACAGCGGCCCGTTGGCGTTGGTAAAGCCTGTGTTGTTTCCCGGCACGATATGGTCTTTCGCCCATATCACTTCTATCTCGGCGCTGGCTTTGTTGCACACGGCTTCGTAGAAGTTAACGCCCTTGTCGGCAACCTCATTATATAGGCGATACCTGCCGTTGGTGATAATTTCTTCGGCCGCCGCCAGCGCCGTTTGGTGGTATCCGTTGGCTTTGGAGGCGGGAATACCCACCGCGCCGCCTTCGGCAGCGGTGTAGTCGGAAGTGCGTACATCGGGCGTTACCGAATTGCCGTACTTGGCAATGGAGGCGGCATAAATAGCGGCACGCGCCTTGAGCGTAAGGGCCGCCCACTTGTTGGCACGCGCGGCGTTTTTGGTATAGCCGGTGGGCAACATGTCGGCAATTTCCGTACATTCGCTAATCACATAGTCATACAATTCGGCTTCGGTGGAGCGGGGAAACTGCAGTGCAGTAATGTCTGTTCCGCCGGAATATTCAAACACTTCGTCGCCTACAAGGGGCATGCCGCCCATGCAGCGCCCCATGTTAAAATATGTCCATGCGCGAATAAATCGTACTTCGCCTTCCAGCTGTTTGCGGTAGTCCTCGCTCAATCCGGCAGTAGCTTCGGAGCGAATACTTTCCAAAAACTGGTTGATGTGGCGGATTAACGTATAGTCGTACACCCTGAAAATACCGTCTTCATAAGGGCTTCCTCCCCACGTCCAGCCTCCGGAACCGGAGTTGGCAGCTTCGTCAGTGGCCATGTAGGAATCATGGTCGTCAATGCGCTGTCCCCAATCAATTCTGCCGTAATAATTGGCAAGCACGGCATTAATCATATTTTCGTCAGAAAACACTTGGTCATCGGTGAGCAGATTTTCCGATTCGCGGTCGAGAAAATCTTTGCAGCCCCCTGCTGCCAGCAGGGCGGCCATACATATTATGCAATATATTTTTTTCATGAAAAATCGTTTTTATATAAAGTCCAATAAATTTGTACAAATCAAAAAGAAATCATATCTTTGCAAGAAAAAGAAAGATATGTCAAAAGAAAGAATTAAAGTCAATGTGCCGGCGGAAGTGATAGCCGGAC
>JAIRMK010000117.1 GCA_031258755.1 Prevotellaceae bacterium | reverse complement strand
ACAAGGCGACTGTCAATCATAATGCACCACAGCAGCAGGAGAAACAGGAGCAGCAAAGTTGTCCCCACCACACCCAGCGAAATAACCAGCCACCGGCTGATATGGAAGCCGTGTGTGCCGCCCAGTCCGTTACCGAAAAGGGTTTTCCACGGGGTATAGCTAAACACAAAGCCGAAGAGTACGGAAAAAAGGACAAGGCCGGTGAGCGCAACCATGAAGCCTTTAAATAAGGGGAGCTTCTTTATATTGAAGCACCAGCAAGCCGCAAGGAATATCAGGAAAGGGATGAAAAAAGCAGCCAGCCCGAAATAGCGGCCAATCAAAAGGTAGCTCCAGCGGAAGCCGAGCGTTCCGCCCTGGTTGGCAGCTTCGGCAAGCGGCGCGTCGGCGGGAGGCCGCAACAGGCTTTGGTCGGTATTCCACGTAAACAAATAAGAAATAAATACCACAACAGTATAGAGCGAAAACAGCACGAGCAGCGCAGCGGAAAGAATGCGCAGTATATGTTTTATATCCTTATTTTTTTCCGTCATGCACGTGTGATTTTTGCGCCAAGGGCGTTTAAGCGTTTATCAATATGTTGGTACCCCCGGTCGATTTGTTCTATGTTATGAATGATGCTGACGCCTTTGGCGCTCATGGCGGCGATGAGCAGCGCGATACCGGCGCGGATGTCGGGCGAGCTCATTTCGGCGGCGCGCAGGCGCACGTGGTGGTTGTGACCGATAACGGTGGCGCGGTGCGGGTCGCAGAGGATAATCTGTGCGCCCATGTCGATGAGTTTATCGACGAAAAAGAGGCGGCTCTCAAACATTTTCTGATGAATGAGCACCGTGCCTTTGGCTTGTGTGGCCACCACCAGAAAAACGCTCAACAGGTCGGGGGTTAATCCCGGCCAGGGGGCATCGGCAATGGTCATGATGGAGCCGTCAATGAATGATTCAATTTCGTAATATTGTTGTGCGGGCACCAGCAGGTCGTTGCCATCGCGTTCGAGCGCAATGCCGAGGCGGCGGAATTGTTCGGGGATAATTCCCAAATTGTCATACGCCACATTTTTAATACATATTTCGCTTTGCGTCATGGCGGCCATGCCGATAAAGCTGCCCACTTCAATCATGTCGGGCAGTATAGTGTGTTCGGCGCCGTTAAGTTCAGCCACGCCTTCAATAGTTAACAAGTTGGAGCCGACGCCCTGTATATGGGCGCCCATGCGGACGAGCATTTTGCAGAGTTGCTGCACGTATGGCTCGCAGGCGGCATTGTAGATGGTGGTAACGCCCGACGCCATGACTGCCGCCATGATGATGTTGGCGGTGCCGGTGACCGAAGCCTCGTCGAGGAGCATGTAAGCGCCCTTGAGCTGCTTGGCCGCCACATGATAGCAGCCCGACTGCGCTTCATAATTAAATACAGCGCCCAAATTTTGAAATCCGGCAAAGTGGGTGTCAAGACGGCGGCGGCCTATCCGGTCGCCTCCCGGACGCGGCATGTAGCCTTCGCCGAAACGGGCAAGCAGCGGGCCGATAATCATCACAGAGCCCCGCAAGGCCGCCGCTTTTTTCTGGAAAGCCGGCGTTTTGAGTATATCAAGGTGAATATCGGCGGCGCAACATGTATAGCTGCCCGGCGCTGTTTTTTCTACGGCGATGCCTAAATCGCCCAACAGTTCCAGCAGGTTCAAGACGTCCACAATTTCGGGAACGTTATGTACCGTAACTTTATGAGGCGTCAAAAGCGTTGCACACAAAATTTGCAGCACTTCATTTTTTGCTCCCTGCGGATGAATTTCACCCTGGAGACGACACCCACCCTCTATGTGAAATGTGGACATCTTCTTCTTACTTTTAACGTGCTAAACCATGGTTTTCCGAACTTCCCGATTTTTTCTTCTTTTTCTTCTTTTTTTTCTTCTTCAGCGCCGAAACAGCTTTCGGCGACCGGTTGTTCAGATCCTGGAGCACTTCCTGCTGAATATCGGCCAGACGCATTTCAGGTGTGATACGGATGCGTCCCTTTGAGAGCGCCACAATATCGCGGAAGATGATTTCATCGGTTACCGAATCTTTATTCCAGGTAAGGTATTCGCGCTTCATGAAATTCCCCAAAGTAACCACCAGTGCCTCGTTATTTTCGGCGTCGGGGCATGCCACAATGGCGTCAATCATACCCTGCACGTTACGTCCGTAGTGCATAATGCGCACAGGAGTGGTCACGTGCGGAATGATGGCGGGCTTTTCCTGAAACGACTCGCGGGAAGGGATGGGATAGGGCGAATCAATGTCGATATTGAAATCGGCAATAATCTGCACGTGGTCCCACAATTTATGTTTGAAATCATTGACGTCGCGCAGATGGGGATTTAAATCGCCCATAATAGAAACCAGCGCCATAATTTGCTCATTGCGCTTGGTGCGGTCTTTGATATTCGCTACATACTGTATCATTTTCTGAATATGGCGCCCATACTCAGGAAGTACAAGTTTCTTACGTTGTGTGTTGTATTCGGTAAACGGATACAACGCATCTCTACTGTTTTCCATAATCCTGTATTACATCTTTAGCGTGCAAAGATATAAAATTTTCAGCGATTACACACTTTTTTTGCAGGTTATTGTATTTTTTAACACAAATCCGGGGAAAAATTTGTTTTATCCCGAAAATATCGTATATTTGCAATAATTCACATTAGTTGCTGTCAACGCAGCACAAATAAAATTTATACTTATGGCTTATAAAAGACAAGATGATTTCAGCAAATCAGATGTGGAATTTGCCGGCTATGCCAGGGCGTTGTCGCATCCGGCACGCATTGCTATTTTACGGGTGCTGTCAACCCGCGACAGTTTTTCATGCGGCGATATAGTAAAGGTAATGCCGATGGCGCAACCCACCGTGTCACAACATTTGAAGGAGTTGCGCCTGGTAGGTTTAATCAAGTATGAAATCAAACCGCCGCGGGTTATTTACAGTTTGAATGTGAAAAAATTTCAACGGGCTGAAAAGTTGTGGTTGAAAAATTTCGCCACAGAAAAATAGCTAATTTTCTTTTTCTATCCGTTTCACGGTCTCGACGCCTTTTATTTTTTTGACTTTGTCGATAAGATGATCAAGGTTGTTGGTGTCGTGCACGTAGAGGTCGAGGGTGCTCTCAAAGATGCCGTCGTGCGCCTCGAGGTTTATCCTGCGGATATTGACGTTGAGTTCGCCGGTAATGACGTTGGTAAGGTCATTGAGGATACCAAGGCGGTCTAAGCCGCGCAGCTCAAGGTGTACAAGAAACGACATGGCGGTATGTTTACTCCACCGCACCTGGATAATCCGGTCGCCGTGCTGTGCGGAGAGCTGGTGCGCCACAGGGCATTTATTCTTGTGAATGGTAACGCTTTTTTCCGTTTCATCGATAAAGCCGGTAATATCATCGCCCGGAATGGGCTCGCAACAAGGCGCCACTTTATACGACAACGTTTTATTGGCCACATTTTCTTCCAGCAGATACGGCGTTTTCTTGTCAATGGGTGCGGTATTTTCTTTTTGCCTGTCGCTGTTTCCCAAAAGGAATTGCAGCCCCCA
>JAIRMK010000112.1 GCA_031258755.1 Prevotellaceae bacterium | reverse complement strand
ATGAAAGACGAAAATTTCTTTGAACAAGTATTAGCCGTAGCGAAGCAAATCCCCTACGGGCGGGTGACGAACTACGGCGCCATTGCCCGGGCGCTGGGCTCGGCGCAGTCGTCGCGCATGGTGGGATGGGCCATGCACACCGCCTACACCGACCCAAGTGTGCCGGCACACCGCGTAGTCAACCGGCAAGGGCTGCTCACCGGAAAGATGCACTTCGGCGCACCGGATGAGATGCAGCGCCGCCTCGAAGCGGAAGGAATAGCAGTGAAGAACGATAAAATCGTCCGTTTTAAGGAACTGTTTTGGGACCCCCGGACATTAGCAGATTAGAAATCCACCAGCACCCTCCCTGTCATCTCGGCAGGTTGAGGAATTTCCATTAATTTTAATACCGTAGGTGCAATATCGGCCAGGATGCCGTCGTGCACGGCTTTCACGTTGTTGTCAACCACGACGAAGGGCACGGGGTTCAAGGAGTGCGCCGTGTTGGGCGACCCGTCGGGGTTTTCGGCGTAATCGGCGTTGCCGTGGTCGGCGGTGATGAGGACGGTGTAGCCATTGCGCTGCGCGGCCTCCACCACCTTTCCCACACACCCGTCCACTGCCTTTACGGCTTTTGTAATAGCTTCATACACGCCGGTGTGTCCTACCATATCGCCGTTGGCGAAGTTCAATGCAACGAAATCAAACGTCTGTTTGTTCAACGCTTCTACCAGCGCGTCGGCCACTTCGCAGGCGCTCATTTCGGGCTTCAAGTCGTAAGTGGCCACCTTTGGCGAGGGGACAAGAATGCGTTCTTCGCCCGGAAACACTTCTTCGCGTCCGCCGGAGAAGAAAAACGTCACATGCGCATATTTCTCCGTTTCGGCAATCCGCAGTTGCTTCTTTCCCGCTTTGGCCAGCGTTTCGCCCAGCGTGTTTTGCACATTGTCCTTGTCAAATAAAACATGCAGCCCTTTGAATTTGTCGTCGTATGGCGTGATGGTGCAGTAGTAGAGCGGAATGTTTTTCATCGCTGCAATGGCCGCCTTCGCTTCGGTCGATGCCACGCTTCCCAGCGCCTGCGCTTCCTGCTGCGCCTTCTTCAACAACTCGTCCTGCGTAAGCACAATGGTAAGTTCCTTGGCGCGGTCGTTCCGAAAATTGAAGAAAATCACCGCATCGCCGGGCTGAATGGTGGCCACGGGCTTGCCGCTTTCGGTGCACACCAGCGGTTTGATGAACTCATCGGTTACGCCCGCCGCGTAGGACTGTTGCACACCTTGCGCCGCATCGGTTATGGCTGCGCCTTTGCCCTCAACCAGTAAATCGTATGCTACTTTTACGCGCTCCCAACGTTTGTCGCGGTCCATGGCGTAGTAACGGCCTACCACGCTGGCAATCGTCCCGGCCGACTTCTCCAAATGCGCCTGCAACTGTTGAATAAACCCCAAACCGCTCTTCGGGTCAGTGTCGCGGCCGTCCATGAAGCAGTGCACAAACAGCTTTTCTATGCCGTAAGCCTTCCCGATGTCGCAGAGCTTGAACAGGTGTTCCAGCGAACTGTGCACGCCGCCGTCAGACACCAATCCCAGCAGGTGCAGTTGTTTATTGTTTTTCTTCACGTAGTCGTACACCTGTTTTATTTCCTCGTTTTCCAGAATGGAATTGTCACGCGCCGCCCGGTTAATTTTCACCAAGTCCTGATACACCACACGTCCGGCGCCTATATTCAAGTGCCCCACTTCGGAATTGCCCATTTGTCCGTCGGGCAGTCCCACGTTTTCGCCCGAGGCCAGCAGTTGCGCATGAGGGTATTGCGCGGTCAGCGCCTCGATATGCGGTGCGCCGGCCGAAAAAATGACATTGGAATGGTCGCGCCGCCCAATTCCCCATCCGTCCAAAATCATCAATAATACTCTTTTACTCATTATTTTGTATATTTATTCTTTATACTTTGGTATATTCTGCGTATATTTGCAAAAAAGAAATGACAAAGATAGCATTTTATGGCTAAAAAGAAAAGAGGCTACAAAGAGCCGGGAGAAATAAAAAACGTTCTTTTCAATTGGTTTAAAGAACACGCATTAAATTCGTTTAGTACTAATCAACTTATTCACCAGGCTCGGGTGAAAAAAGAACACCTGCCTGTGTTTGAAGCGGCGCTTGCGGATTTGGTGGAAGAAAAGAAAGTCAGGCGTCTTTCGCACAAGCGCTACAAATTAAATATTGAACATTACGACAGGCCTGCGGGCGAAGGCCTCATTATGATGTCGCGCAACGGATATGCGTTTGTTTCGGTAGAAGGTTACGACGACGATATTTTTATCGGGATTAACAAATTGCACGGCGCACTGCATGGCGACAGGGTGCGACTCAGCATTGCGCCGAGCGCCACCAAGCGCCGCACGTTCGACGGCGAGGTGCTGCAAATTCTTGAACGCAGCAAACGTCCGTATATCGGCATCATACAAATTACCGACAAGGATATTTATGTGATTACCGACAGCCGCTACATGCCTTACGACATCAGGGTGTCGCCGGCCGACCTGAACGGAGCGGAAAACGGACAAAAAGTGGCCGTAATGGTCAATGACTGGTCTGACCGCCGGCGGGAGCCGGTGGGGCGCGTAAGCGAAGTGCTGGGTAACATCGGGGAAAACGATACCGAAATGCATGCCATCCTTACGGAATTTGGACTTCCTTATAGATTTAGTGCAAAGGTTGAAAAGGATGCGGAAAAAATTCAAGGCGAAATTACAGCCGACGATATTGCCAAACGCCGCGATTTCCGCGAGATTACTACATTCACGATTGACCCGAGCGACGCCAAAGATTTCGACGATGCGCTGTCTATAAAAAAATTGAAAAACGGAAATTGGGAAGTGGGTGTTCATATTGCCGATGTGACGCATTATGTGCTGCCCAACACGCTGGTGGAAAAAGAAGCCGCCCTGCGCGCCACGTCGGTGTATCTGGTTGACCGTACGGTGCCGATGCTGCCCGAACACCTGTCGAATGAGTTGTGTTCGTTGCGCCCTAATGAAGATAAGTTGTGTTATTCGGCCGTATTTGAACTTGACAAACATGCGGAAATCCTTAACCGGTGGGTGGGGCGCACAATTATCCGGTCGGATCACCGGTTTGATTATGACAGTGCGCAGGAAGTGATTGAAACTAAAAAAGGGACGTTTGCCAAAGAAATACAGGTACTGCATAAACTTGCGCAATTGCTGCGCGACAAACGTTTTAAGAACGGCGCTCTTTTATTCGACCAGCCCGAGTCAAAGGTAAAGGTTGATGAAAAAGGAAAACCGGTGGAAATTTTTTTCCGGGAGATGAAAGATTCGAATTTCCTCATCGAGGAATTTATGCTGCTGGCCAATTGCAACGTGGCCGAAGTGATTGCTACCGCAAAGCCTGCCAAAACATTTGTGTATCGTGTGCACGATGAACCGACAGCCGACCGTTTGAAAAATTTCAGGGATTTTATCCGGCATCTGGGCTATAAGATGGGGACGACAAAAACGCCTCGCGACATTGCCAAAGCCATCAATAAACTGCTGGAAGCGGCCAAGAACAAGCCCGAGTACCATGCCATGGAAATTATGGCGCTACGCACCATGGCGCGTGCCGTGTATTCGACCGACAATATCGGGCACTATGGCCTGGCTACGGATTATTATACGCACTTTACTTCGCCTATCCGCCGGTATCCCGACATGATGGTGCACCGCTTACTTACTACGTACCTGGCGGGCGGGCCTTCGGAAAATAAGGAGCGCTACCAGAATTTGTGTAAATATGCCTCGCAGCGCGAGCAAATGGCGGCAGATGCTGAGCGGGCAAGCGTGAAATACAAAATGGTGGAATTTATGCAAGGCAAGGAAGGACAGATTTTCGACGGCACGGTGTCGGGTGTCACCGAGTATGGCATTTATGTGGAAGTGAATGAAAGCGGCGTGGAAGGCTACGTGCCGCAGCGTGAAATGCGTGGCGATTATTATTCGTATATTCCGGAGCGTTACATGTTCAAAGGCCGTCATACGGCGAAAACGCTCACCTACGGCGACCTGGTGCGCGTAAAACTGCTCCGCGCCCGTCTCGACCAAAAGTTGCTGGATTTTAGTTTAATTGACGACTAAAAATTTGCCGGTTTCGACTTTTTTTATACCTTTGCTCGAAATTCAACCACAAAATAACCGAATTATGGCACGACCGATTAAAGAAACCCCAATTTTGTATGGTGAAAAAGCAAAGAGTTTTGCTCAACGTATCGAGAAGGGGAAACCTGTATCCAATGTAGAATTGGACAGAATGAGAAAAGCGTACCAATTATACTTGAAAATTAAGAGATTTTGATCAACGATACGACCATAGATGTCTTATCTATTGTAAAGCTAAAACGAGATACGCATATTCAATCATTTGACTGTGGGGATTCGGATTCGAATAGTTTTTTAATTGATGATGCAAAAGATTATTATGATCAATTGATGGGTGTCTCCTACTTGGTTGAGTACAAGGAAAAGGAATTAGCGGCATATTATTGTCTTTTCACAGATAAAATCGTATTTGATTTTTCAGATAAAAGTGACTTTAAACGAAAATGGTGGCAAAAATTCAACAAGAAGAATAAAATACATTTTAAAAAACATCGAAAAAATTATCCGGCGGTAAAAATCGGACGGCTTGCAGTGGCTTCTAATTTTGGAGGGAAAGGAATAGGCCGTTTTATCTTGGATGCTGTAAAACTTATGTTAATTGAAAATAGAAACATCGGATGTCGCTTTCTTACAGTTGATGCATACAAAAATGCGTTAGATTTTTATCAGAAAAACGGTTTCGACTTTTTATCAACAGAAGATGAGAATGAAGATACGCGACTGATGTATTTTGATTTAAAAGATGTTATCCAATCTTATTAGTAAAAACAATCCCCACAAAAAACCGCCCACCTATTGCGGGCAACTTTGGATTAATCACTAACCATTAATCATTATTTTCCGGCATTTTCGTGCATGTCTTTCACGGCGCCCCCCGACGGCTCGTTCATCTTTTTAAATGCCTCGACCAAAAGTTGCTGGATTTTAGTTTAATTGACGATTAAAGCTTCTCTATCGGTATTTCTCGTCATCCGCTTGAAACATCTTGAGGTAACTGTCGTAACGTTCGGGGCTGATGCGCCCGTCGTCCACCGCTTGGCGCACAGCACAGCGGGGCTCGTGGGTATGGGTGCAGGGATTGAATTTGCAGTGAGCGGCCATGTGAAACAGTTCGGGAAAAAAATGATAAAGCTCCTCTTTTTCCATTTCTATCAGCCCGAACCCTTTGATACCGGGTGAATCGACGATAGCGCCGCCCGAGGCGGGCTCAAACACCTCGTAGAACGTAGTGGTGTGCATGCCCTTTTGGTGGGTCTTGCTGAGCACACCGGTGCGCAATGAGAGTGCGGGGTCAAGGGCGTTAATGAGCGATGATTTGCCTACCCCCGAGGCGCCGGAGAACAAACAAAACTTTCCACACACGTCGCCCCGCAGCCAATCAACCTGAAACCCTGTTTTAGCCGACACCTCTACCACTTCATAACCCGCTTGGGTATAGATTTGCTTAAACCGCTCCTTCTCTTCGTTTTCCGCATCACAATACACATCCACCTTATTAATAATGAGCTTTACAGGGACATTGTAGGCTTCGCAGGTAACCAAAAACCGGTCGATAAACGTCCATGCATTGCGGGGATGGGTAATGGTTACAATGAGGTAGGCGCAATCAATATTAGCGGCAATGATGTGGGCTTCGTGCGAGAGATTGGCAGCGCGGCGGATAATATAATTACGCCGGGGATGTACGGCCGTAATAATGCCTTCGGACTCACTAATTATTTTACAATCAACAATGTCTCCAATGGCTACCGGATTGGTGGTTGTCGTTTCGTGCAAACGCAACCTGCCACGCACCACACAATCGAAAATTTTATGCAACACGTTGTTTTTTACCAGATAATGACTCCCGGTATGGCGAAAAACCGTACCCTCAAAATGACTTGTATTCATAACAGCAAAGATAGTAATTTGTCTGGTTTACGGTAAATTTGTAATTTTGCAACTTTGTCGGAAAGAATTATGAGGATAGTTACAGTCCATACACTGCAAGCGCAAATAGAAAAAGAAATTGTAGCTTTAGACTTGGCGAAAGCGCCGCGAGAACTCTATGCCCCTGTTTCATATATGATGTCGATGGGGGGAAAACGTATCAGACCGTTGTTGTGTTTGCTGTCCTATAACCTGTTTAATGACCACATCAATAAGGAAATTTTGTTGCCGGCAGTGGGAATCGAAATTTTTCATGGCTTCACGCTGGTACATGATGACGTGATGGATCAGGCGCCGGTGCGGCGCGGCTATGATACGGTGCATAAAAAATGGAATATCAATGTTGCCATGCTCTCGGGCGATGTGATGTGTATCATGGCTTACCGCTACTTGTGTGAGGCGGCGCCCCAGTACGTAACTGATATTTTACAATTGTTCGGAACAACAGCGGCACAGGTGTGCGAGGGACAGCAGTTCGATATGAACTATGAACATTTGGCACGTATTGAGGAGGAAGAATATTTGCAGATGATTGAGTTGAAAACAGCGGTGTTGTTAGCTGCTTCCGCACAAATCGGCGCCATTGCCGGCGGTGCGACTGTGCAGAACGTGCAGCGGATGTATAAGTTCGGGCGCTGCCTGGGTATGGCGTTCCAAATCCAGGATGATTTACTGGATGCTTATGGCGATTCCAATACATTCGGCAAAACCATAGGCGGCGATATTATAACCAATAAAAAAACTTTTTTATTGGTACAAGCCTTGAAAAAAGCGCAGGGCGCACAACAATACAAATTAGAATATTGGTTGAAGAACAGGGACGCACCGCCGGAAGAAAAAATAACTAATATGCTGGAAATATACAATGAATTGAATATTTATGAACAGGCAGGGAAGGCTATTGATCATTATTTCGGACAGGCCGAGAAGGAACTGACCGCAGTAGCGCTTGCCGATGAGCGAAAAGAAGAATTGCGTAACTTTGCCTTTCATTTGATAAATAGAAAAAAATAATATTATGAATATGTCTTTTGCTGAAAAATGTAACACAATTTTTTCGAGGAGTACCGCCTACTATCATACGATGGACGATGTGAATGCCGCGTTGAAAAATCCTTATGAATTTAAAACAATTGAATACTACTTATTCCTGAAAAATTGGATTGATGCTGTACAATGGCATTTGGAAGATATCATAAGAGATCCTGCCATTCATCCGAGAGAAGCCCTGTTAATCAAGCGGCGTATCGACCGGTCGAACCAGGATCGTACCGACCTGGTGGAGTTGATCGACAGTTTTTTTCTCAAAGAATATGCCGGCATTGCTCCTTCATCTGATGCTACAATCAATACGGAGAGCCCGGCCTGGGCTATTGACCGCCTCTCGATATTGGCGCTCAAAATTTATCACATGGAACAGGAAGTAAACCGTGAAAAAGCCGACCTTGTGCATCGTGAGGCATGTGCGCAAAAGTTGGCTGTGTTACAGGAGCAGAAAAAAGATTTATCAACGGCTATCGACCAATTGTTGGATGACATTAAAGCGGGGCGTAAATACATGAAAGTTTACAAACAAATGAAAATGTATAATGATCCGGCATTAAATCCGGTGTTGTATGGAAATAAAAACAAATAAACGAGTCCCGACGTGTGTACTGGTGCTGCGTTTTTCGGCATTGGGAGATGTAGCCATGGTGGCGGCGACCTTACATGAAACTGCCGCAGCCTGTCGTGGCGTGGAATTTATGATGGTGTCGCAACCCTTTATGTCGCCCCTGTTTAAAGGTTCCGACAATGTATCGTGCATAGAAGCCGACATTCATGGCCGGTATAAAGGCTTATGGGGTTTATGGAAATTATTTTTGAGGTTGCGCGACTTGCGCCCTGATGTCGTAGCCGACCTTCACGATGTGCTGCGCACAAAAGTATTAAGGTTTTTTTTCCGGATAAGCGGGGTGAAGGTAAAGAAAATAGATAAGGGACGTAAAGAAAAACGCCGGCTAACCCGGCGGAGAAATAAGGAACTGCGTCCACTGAAAACCATGATTGAGCGATACAGGGAAATCCTGAATGTGGCGGTTGGCGAGCAAGAGGTCAAAGTAAAAGAGGAATACCATTGGATGCCTGTAGTACAAAAAGGTGGAGGGAAACGCTTGGGTATTGCACCTTTTGCCCGGTACAAAGGCAAGTGCTATCCTACGTCGCGGATGGAAAAAATCGTGGCCTACTTTGCGACGTATGAAGATATAGAAGTGTACCTTTTTGGTGGCGGAAAGGAAGAAGTCATGGTGTTGTCGGAATGGGAAAAGAAGTACCATGTGGTGTCGATGGCCGGCAAAATGCCGCTGGGTAATGAGTTAATAGAATTAAGCTGCATGGATGTAATGTTGTCAATGGATTCTGCAAACATGCACCTGGCTTCGTTCGCAGGAGTGCCGGTGGTGTCGGTTTGGGGCGCTACACATCCCTTCGCCGGATTTACAGGATGGAAACAAACACCCGAAAATTGTGTGCAAATTGAGATGGCCTGCAGACCCTGTTCCGTGTTTGGAAATAGGCTTTGTTACAGGGGCGATTACGCTTGTATGAATATTCCGGAGGAATTACTTATAGCCCAAATTGAAAAAAATCTTTTCGGGAAAAAAGAAAATAGTATGTAAAAAAATCATATTTTAATAAAATTTAACTATTTTTGCAAAATATTAAAGCGACAGATGGAGATAAAACGTTGTGATATTGAAATAATGTCACCCGTGGGGGATTTTGAATCCTTGGTGGCTGCAGGCCAAGGAGGCGCCGATGCGGTATATTTCGGACTGGGGATGCTAAATATGAGGGCTCGTTCCGCATACAATTTTAATCTTTCAGACCTGCCGCGCATTATAGATGTTTGTACTCATTATGGAATACGTTCTTACCTTACTTTAAATACTGTGATGTATGATAGTGAACAAGAAGAGGTATATCGCTTGGTTGATGCGGCAAAGCAGGCTGGTGTGACAGCTGTTATTGCATCGGATATGCTGGTAATTCAATATGCACGGGCTTGTGGGATGGATGTTCATCTTTCCACTCAACTGAATATATCGAATGTAGAAGCCTTGCGTTTTTACGCTGCCTTTGCCGATGTGGCGGTGCTCTCACGTGAATTAAACCTTAAGCAAGTTGCACACATATATAAAAAGATTGAACAGGATAATATTACAGGGCCGGCAGGACAATTGGTGAAGTTGGAAATGTTTTGCCACGGTGCGCTATGTATGGCAGTGTCGGGGAAATGTTACCTCAGCCTGCACGAATACAATGCCGCTGCAAACCGCGGATCGTGTTATCAGTTGTGCCGCCGGGGTTATACGGTGACCGACAATGATACAGGACGTCAATTGATAGTTGATAATGAATATATAATGTCTCCAAAGGATTTGTGTACCATAGGTTTTCTGGATCATATGCTGGCTGCTGGCGTACGGGTATTGAAAATTGAAGGAAGAGCGCGTTCGGCCGAATATGTAAAAACAGTTACGAGCGCTTATAACCGCGGAGTTCAAGCCGTTATTGATGGCGTTTATACACCGGAACTTATAGAGGAACTCACGGCCACGCTGCAAGCCGTATTTAACCGTGGTTTCTGGGACGGCTATTACCAGGGCGCACGGCTTGGCGAATGGAGCACTTGTTATGGAAACAGCTCAACAAAACAAAAAACATATGTGGCTAAAGCCACCAACTATTTCAGCAACCTTGGTGTAGCGGAGTTTTTGATGGAGACAGGTGTATTGCAAAAAGATGACGAGATATTGATTATGGGGCCTACTACCGGCGTTGTGGAAGATCATATTCGTGAGATACATGTAGATCTTCACCCTGTGGAACAGGTTGAGAAAGGAACTTGTTTTTCAATTAAGGTTCCCCAGAAGATAAGAAGGTCTGATAAATTATATAAGATGGAAGAGAGAAAAGTAGTATGAACAGACAGATACATAGTGTAATTTATAGTATAGTAAGAAAATACCTGCTAATAGGCTTTTTGACATTTTTTATCATTCCCTTGTTTGCCCAACCTTTTATCAATGCTACGGGACGAACGGTCGAAAGCCGGTTTGTAGCGCCGTCCGGATATGTACGTGTTCCAGTGGAGGAAGTATCCTATGCCGCTTATTTGCGCAATTTACCTTTGTTGCCTCATGGTTCTCAAGTAAAATATTATGACGGATCGCCAAAGCCGAACAATGGTATTTATGTGGGGGTTGTATTTATTGATGTGGGTTTGGAAGATTTGCAACAAGCGCCAGAAATATGTATTCGCCTGCGGGGGGAATATCTTTTTAAACAACAGCAATACAACAAAATTTCATTCACCATCAGTAACCACAAGCGTGTGTCGTATGTGAACTGGGTAGAAGGGCTAAAAATGATAATTGACGGAAAGACGTATTGGACAAAATCGCCTACCGATGCAAACCGCTATCCCACTTTCAAGCGTTATCTCGAATTTATCTTTACGCACGGCGATATTGAAACACTGCTGGATGATGTACAGCGGAGTTCATTGGAGCACATTCAGCCAGGCGATATGTTTATTCAAATAGCGCGGCCGGGACACGTGGTAGTTGTAATTGACGTGGCCGAAAATGCCGATACCGGCGATAGGGTATTTTTATTGGCACAGAGCTACAAACCGGCGCAATCTCTGCAAATTCTGGTTAATCCTGATGATGCCAATCTTTCACCCTGGTATAGTGTATCGGCTGTAGATGATAAAATAACAACACCGGAGTTTATCTTCTATAAACGTGATTTACGCCGTTTCCGTGAAATACCGGAAGCGCCGCCTAAGAAGAAGACAACCACCTTCTACTTCTAAAAACCGTACTATTTTTTATGATTTTCTGTGGCTTGTCGTGCAGGCATAGTACAGGTGCCGTTAAATAACGCCCCGACCTCAATACACAATTTCTGCGTTTTAATATCGCCGATTATGGTGGACATGGTTTTCAGGTTGGTGATTTCCGACGCATGTAATGAGCCTTCAAGCATGCCCCAGATATCTATATAGCGGCAATTTAGCTCTCCTTTTATCCGGCCCTTTTCACCAATTACAATCCGGCCTTTTGAAGTTAAGTTGCCCTCTAAAATGCCGTCAATGCGTATATCTCCTGAAGTTGTAATTGTACCTATTATTTCAGTTCCTTCTGAAATGCGGTTAATGTTTTGCGATAAAGTTTCCTGTTCATTACGACTCATAATGCATACAATGTTAATGACACAAAGGTATAAAAAATATTTATTCGAGTATTTATTTAACCTACTTTTTTCTATCTTTGTATATTATTTAATTATGTAATGTACTATTATTCTGTCATTATACCTGTTTATAACCGGCCGCAAGAGATAGAAGAATTATTGAAAAGTCTTTCGAGCCAATCGGTTAAAAATTTTGAAGCGATAATAGTGGAAGACGGCTCCACCCTCTCTTGCCGGAACGTAGTGGAAAAATTTGCAGACGGCTTGTCGATTACTTATCACGCCAAACCCAACACCGGCCGTAGCGACAGTCGCAATGTGGGCATGCAACTGGCCAAAGGCGATTATTTTATTTTCTTCGATTCCGACTGCATCATCCCACCCGGTTATTTTGCCCGGTTAACCGCGCATTTAGAAGCCAGTCATAGCGATTGCTTCGGCGGCCCCGACGCCGCACACCAGTCGTTTTCCGATTTACAAAAAGCCATTAGCTACGCCATGACTTCGTTCTTTACTACCGGCGGCATCCGCGGCGGGAAACAGGCGATGGAAACCTTCAAGCCCCGCACGTTCAACATGGGATTTTCGCGGATGGTGTACGAAAAAACCGGCGGGTTTAACAACATGCTGGGTGAAGACATCGACCTTTCTATTCGCATAGCCAAAGCCGGATTTCGCATATCGCTGTGCCGCGAGGCATTTGTTTACCATAAACGACGGATGAGTTTTACGAAATTCTACCGGCAGGTGCGCAATTTCGGCACGGCGCGGATTAATTTGGCGCTGTTGCATAAAGGGTCGCTAAAGCCGGTACATACTTTGCCGGCCTTGTTTCTGCTTGGCGGCGCGGGCATTGCAGCAGCGGCGTTTTTCTCGTTGTGGGTATTGGCCGTCCCTGCACTCTACACCGTCCTGCTCTTTGTGGATGCACTCGTCAAAACAAGGCGAATAAAAACCGCCCTGCTGTCGGTGTGCGCTGCATATATTCAATTGGCAGGCTATGGCTGGGGTTCCCTCAAGGCTTTTGTGTTAAAAATAATCTTCCGGAAAGGATTGGAAAGTAACGAAAAATTATCGCAAATTTACAAATAAAGCTATGGGCGTTGTCATTCGTCAAAGTATAAAAGGGACTATCATCACCTACATCGGCGCTTTCATCGGCTTCCTGACCACCATGTTTGTGATTACAAAATTCCTACAGCCCGAAGATATCGGCTTGACAAAGGTAATCCTGGAAGCAGGGATGATGTTTGCCGCTCTTGCCCAATTGGGAACGTCGTCGTCGATCATGCGGTTTTTTCCATACTTCAAGGACGAAAAGAAAAAACATAACGGCTTTTTCTTTTACATGTTGCTCACGCCTTTCATCGGATGCCTGTTGTTTATCTCGCTTTATGTTTTCCTGAAAGAGCCGATTACCCTGTTGTTCGCAGAAAAATCGAGCCTTTTTATTTCGTACTACTACTGGGTGGCGCCGCTGATTTTCTTTTTAACGTATTTGTCGGTATTCGAAGTGTACGCCAACGTGAATATGCGTATTGCAACGCCCCGGCTTAACCGCGAAATCATTATCCGCCTGCTTATACTGGCGACTTGCCTGCTTTACGGATTTCACGTCATCGACCGCAACGGACTGGTGGCGGGCTATGTAATAACCTACGGTGTTGCTATGGTAGGCATATTTTTGTATGTGCTTAAAACCTCCATCACTTCACTACGACATAATGTGTCGTATGTTGCCCAGCCGTTACGCAAAGACATTTTGCGGTATTCTCTATACTTAATCATAGGCGCGTTGGGGGGCACGGTGCTTGGCAAGCTCGACTTGTTTATGATCACCTCGCAGTTGGGACTGAGTTATGCCGGTATCTTTACGGTGGCTTTTTATATGGCGGCGGTCATCGAAATACCGTCGCGGTCTATCAGCGCCATCTCTGCCCCAATAGCTGCCGAAGCTTTAAAAAAATGCGATTTCGAAACGGCCAATGCGCTTTATAAAAAAGTGTCGCTGCACCAACTCCTGATAGGCGGACTGATTTTTATTTTACTTTGGGTAAACATCGACAATATTTTTGCCATTATCCCGAACGGCGCTGTGTATGCGGGCGGCAAGTGGGTGGTGTTTTTCATCGGACTGGCAAAGTTGATAGAAGTAACGCTGAATTTCGGCGGCACGCTTATCAGTTTTTCGAAATACTATTATTGGAGTTTGTATTTTGTGTTTTTCATCATCGGCATAGGAATAGCAACCAATTATCTGTTAATTCCGGTGTGGGGCATTGCCGGAGCAGCGCTCGCAACAACTGTCAGTTGCCTGCTTTTCTATAGCGTGCAGCAATGGATTGTGCTGAAAAAAGTAAAGGGCAATCCGTATTCTTCGGGCACCTTGAAACTAATTGCGATTTTTCTCCTTTTGACAGGAATAAATTGTATTTTGTTTAAGTTCGACAACCCGTGGATAGACGGAATAAGCCGTAGCGTCATATTGACGCTTGTGGGCGCTGTCTTGTTATATGCGTTGAAAGTGTCGGAAGATGTGAATAACCTGATGCGTGCAGGATTAAATAAAGTAAAGGGCTTGTTCGGAAAATAATATAAGGAGTGTTATATGAAAAATAAAGAGGGGTTGCAATTAAGCAACAAATTCGTGTCCGATGTGCGGAATATTATCGCCACGTCGCGGAATATTGCTATAAGAACCGTTGATTTTGAACGGGTATTGATGTACTGGAAACTCGGCGAACGGATTTTTGTAGAAGAACAGCAAGGCGAGGAGAGGGCGGAATATGGCAGTTATTTGTTACGTAATTTAGCTACCGCAATAGAACCGGAATTCGGAAGCGGGTTTTCTTATCGCCAGCTGGCTTTTTGCAGACAATTTTATCGAACATATCCAATTGTGAACGCAGTGCGTTCACAATTCAACTGGTCACAATACCGTCTTTTAATTCAAATAGATAACGGAGACAAGCGGGAATATTACGAACAGGAAGCGCTTCATAACGGATGGACAGGACGAGAACTGGAGCGACAAATCAACTCGGGACTTTATGAGCGTTTATTACTTAGTAACGACAAACAATCCGTTTTGGAAGTGGCGCGCAGAGAACGCATACCCGAAAATCCGGCGGAAATCATCAAAGACCCAATGGTTTTGGAGTTCCTTGGATTGCAACGCGATTCGTCATACTATGAAAAAGATTTGGAAAGCGCTCTGATTAACAATTTGCAGGCCTTCCTTCTGGAGTTGGGTAACGGGTTTTCATTTGTTGCGCGGCAAAAACGAATATTGCTTGAAGATGATGAGTTTTTTGTAGATTTGGTTTTTTACAACCGGTTATTACGTTGTTTCGTTATCATTGAAATAAAAACCCACAAGCTCACACATGAAGATATGGGTCAACTGCAAATGTACGTGAACTACTATGACCGGAAAGAAAAACTGCCGGACGAAAATCCCACTATCGGTATCCTGCTTTGCGCTGACAAAAACGATGCGATAGTCAAATACACGCTTCCCGAAAACAATATGACCATCATGGCAAGCAAGTACCAGCTTTATTTGCCGTCAGAAAAACAATTATTAACGGAATTAAGACGGGAATTAAAGAATTATTAAACAAAAAAAAGAACAGATGAATATCGCAGTAATACTTGCCGGGGGCGTGGGGCGCCGCTTGGGCGACAGCACCCCGAAACAATTTCTTGAAATAGCAGGAAAAACAGTCATCGAACACACGGTGGATGCTTTTGAACGCAACGAAAATATTGATGAAATCGCTATTATAATTCACCCTTCGTTTGTGCAAACGGTGGAAGAAATGGTATTGGTCAATGAATGGGAAAAAGTAAAAAAAATCTTACCGGGTGGTGCGACACGCCATGAATCAAGTTTGGCGGCCATTTATGCCTATGCCTCGCAGCCCGGCTGTAACCTCATTTTTCACGATGCGGTGCGTCCGTTAGTGAGCCAACGGGTGATTAACGACGTGACGGAGGCGCTCCATCAATATAACGCCGTAGCTGTGGCCATACCGACTACCGACACCATCCTGCAAACAGACAATGCCGGCCGGTTTATTCAACATATACCCAACCGCAACACCCTGCAACGGGCGCAAACGCCGCAGGGCTTCAAACTGCAAACCATAGCGGCCGCCTACCGCCTTGCCCTGCAAGACCCGGCGTTCGCCGCCACCGACGATTGCGGCATTGTAGTAAAATACCTCCCCGAAGAAAAAGTGTTCATCGTGCGTGGTGAAACGTCGAACGTGAAATTAACATATAAGGAAGATCTTCACCTTTTGAACGCATTGTTCCAATTACATAGTAGCTGAAAACAACACGGCGCGATATTTAACATACTGTCCGGATAGCGGCCGTCTTTTTATGTTGAAAAATAATATATTATCTTTGCATAAAAATTGGCATATTATGAGCACGCCTCATTTTTTTAATACTACAGGGCTTTGTAATCCGCAGGATCATTACATGCTATCGCTATGACTAAAGACACGCTTCTTCAACGTTTGTCGGACATAGAGTGGGATGATTTCGAAGTAAAAGGAGCATCTCGCGAACTTCCAAAGAGCATTTGGGAGACTGTTTCCGCATTTTCCAATATGGCGGGAGGTTGAATTGTGTTGGGCGTTTCACAAAAGGAAAAGGTTTTTGACATCACAGGCGTGAGAGATCCCGGACGGTTGGAACAGAATTTCACTACGGTCTTGAGAAATCGCAACAAATTCAATGTATTGATAACGCCTAAATGCCGGAAATATGAAATAGACGGGTTCAACGTATTGGCGTTTTACATTCCGGCGTCGGAACATAAGCCGGTATATTATAATTCGCTTGGCAATACCTTCATTCGCACGGCAAGCGGCGACCAGCGGGCTTCGGAATCGGAAATCAATGCAATGCTTCGCGATCAATTATTTGGCGCGATGTCTGCACGTCCGGTAGCGCGAACTACACTTAACGACCTGAACCGTACAACGCTTTATCGTTACCGTGATTACATGTCGCGTTTTAATCCGAGTTTACCATACAATGCAATGCCCGATAGCGAGTTCTTGGAAAAGATGCAAATTACGGAGGATAATTACCTCACTTATGGCGGGCTGCTTTTCATGGGAAAAAATCTGGCCATCAATAAAAATTTCCTGATTTCAGGGTAGATTTACTTGAAGTTCCGGGCAAGTCGTATGCCGATGCTTCCACTCGCTATACTTTCCGTCTGGAAGAACAGGAAAATCTGTGGGAATACTATTTTGCAATCATCGAACGGCTAAAACGACAGGTGGACATGCCGTTTAAAATGAATAATCTGGGTATTGCCGTTGAATACAGTCCTCAGTTTGACGCCATTCGGGAAGCCTTAGTGAATCTGCTCATGCACGCCGACTATTTCAGTGTGATGAAACCGCGTGTCAGGGTATTTGCCAACCGTATTGAGTTCGAAAACCCGGGCGCTTTTCCTCGTCCTATAAAAGAGCTTTTGAAGAAAGATGTATCTATTCCTCGGAATCCTGTGCTTGCCAAACTGTTTCGTTGTGTCAAACTGGCCGAAAATGCCGGTTATGGTTTCGATAAAATGCTGAAATGGGAAAAATTTACCCAGACTAAAGTCGTTTTTGAAAACAGCATTGATGTCTCGTTGGTTATTTTTCCGTTAGACGAAAATGTCATGGAATTTACCGGAGAGAAAGAAGTTATTATGGAAAAAGGGATAGAAAAGGTCACCAATAAGGTCACCAATAAGGTCACCAATAGGGTCACCAATAGGGTCACTGAAAATCAACAGATGATATTGGATAATATCAGCCAAAATCCTCATATTACATTGGATGAATTAGCAAAAATTGTTGGAATATCACTCCGAAAAATAAAAGAAAACATATCAAAACTTAAAAGCAGAAGCTTACTTGAACGTATTGGCGGAACAAGAGGCTATTGGAAAGTAGTAAAAGAAATATAGAATCATTACAAAGTAAAGTGAAAATTTATGCAAAAGCCGATAAAGTTTATTTTTGACTTGGATGGAACCGTTACCGCCGAAGAGACGCTTCCTTTGATTGCAAAGCATTTTCATATCCAAGTCGAGATAGACAGTATCACTAAAGAAACGATACAGGGTAATATTCCGTTTGTAGAAAGTTTTATCAAAAGGGTTCAAATCTTAGGAGAATTGCCCGTTTCGGAAATTTCCTCCTTATTGGGGAAAGTTAATCTTTATCCACAACTGTACAGGTTCATCCAAGAAAATAGCACCTACTGCATTATTGCGTCGGGAAATTTATTCTGTTGGGTGGATAAATTGACAGAAAAAATCGGGTGTTCCGCATTTTGTTCGGAAGCTGTTGTGGAAAATGATAAAATAGTAAAGCTTACTAAAATTTTGCGCAAAGAATTGGTGGTAGAAGAATTTCAGCGTAACGGCTATGAGGTGGTTTATATCGGTGATGGAAATAACGACTTGGAAGCTATGCGAACGGCCGATATAGCCATTGCCGTTGGGATGACACATTATCCGTCGAAAAGTTTGCTGCCTGTCTCCGATTATGTAATTTTTAACGAAAAAGCATTATGTCGTCAGCTAAATCAATTGTTATAAGTTGCGCCGGCATTGGTTCCCGGTTAGGGTTGGGGCAAACAAAGGCGCTTATTAACATCAATGGGAAATCCCTCATTGCGTGGCAACTGGCGGCTTTTAAGGACGTGGAAGATGTGCGCGTTGTGGTGGGATATCAGGCAAATGACGTCATCAAAGAAGTGTCGCGATACAGGAAAGACGTTATTTTTGTGTACAACCACCGGTACTTTGAAACGAAAACCGGCGCAAGTTTCTACCTTGGCGCCCGGCATGCCAATGAATATGTAATAGAGTGGGACGGCGATTTGCTGGTACATCCCGACGACGTCAGGAAAATTTTATCGACCGAGGGGGAATTTATTTGCTATGCGGATAAAGCCTCCGACGAAGCCGTTTTCGTGAACACCGGCAAGGATGGCTGCGTGGAGTCTTTTTCGCGCGAAGCGGGCGATTATGAGTGGACAGGCCCCGCCTGTATCAGGAAGGACAGATTGCAATATTCATCGGGGAATGTATTTAATCAGCTGGAGCCTTACTTGCCTATGCCGGGGTTGAAAATAAGGGCGTATGACGTGGATACGTATGACGATTACCTGCGGGTGATTGAACAGACGAAAGGATGGAGAATATATAACAATTAATGATATGACAATTAACGAAAATAAGTTGACGTTCGCATTAGTGATGTCAAATACTAAAATAGTTCCAATAAGTAGCAATTTGGTTAGAAATTTTAAGTGATAAATAGCATGAAACAAACAGTAGTAGGAATAATCGGAGGCAATGGCGTTGCGGCAACAAACAAGCTGCTGGAACTCATCGAAATAAAATACACTATGGATGGCGCATTTCGGGATGCCCACCATCCGGAAATGCTCATTTATCAGGCCACGCAAGCCCCATCGAGGAGCATGTTTCTTGAAGGGAAAGGCGAGAGTTTTATTCCTGCCTATGTTGAAGCGGCTACAAAGCTGAAGAATGCCGGAGCAGACATTCTATGCATGTGCTGTAATACGGCACACTACGCATTAGACGTCCTTCGAAAAGAGGTAAACATTCCATTTGTGAATTTAATTGAAGAAGTTGTGCTAAAAGCGAAGCAGACAAAGCTCCTGCGTTTTGGGTTGGTAGCGGCAGATGGCTGCCTGGCGGGAAAAGTATATGAGAAACAATTTCAACGAATTTTCCCCGAGGCAGAAATCGTTTACCCTGCCGAAGAATTTCAGAGAGAGGTTACACGTGGAATTTGTAATATAAAAAACAGCAATCGTTTTTTGCCCGAAGGACATCCGGACAGGCCTAAAACCATTTTTGAAAAGGTGCGCCAACATCTCATAGAGCAAGGTGCAGAAGCCGTAATTATGGGGTGTACTGATATTAGGGTTGATTACCCCCCCCCAGTAACACGCGCATTATCAACTCATTAGAAATTCTATCGAACAAAATATATAAAATTACTAAAAATGGAAAATAAAAAAGCATTAGATTTTTTTCAAAATATATCGCGGAATAGCGATGTACATCCTCTGTCTTGTAAGTTTTCGGAGGTTAACGACCATACCCAGATAGATGCAGATTTCATTATGAAGTATGCAAGTGCAGCAACAAGCATTTTGGACTTGGGAAGCGGAACAGGGTTTACTGTAAACAAAATTTACGATAAAGTAAAAAGTATTGCCTGCGTAGAGCCGTTTGAAGGTTTTACGAAGTTTATAGCGAAAAGTGAAAACATAGAGATTTTTAATCAAACGTTGCGCGAGTTTGAGCCAGCAAGGCAGTATGATTTAATAACTATTTTTGGAGTGATGCACTACTTCAACGAAGATGAATCGAATACCATATACGAAAAGTACTTCCACTTTCTTAAAGAAAATGGAAGATTAATCATTAAAAATCAGTTTGGAGTGAATGAAGACGTCGTTATAGAAGGCTACTCCGAGGAACAAAAGCGAGATTACTTTGCCCACTACCGGCATATCTGCAAAGAAGTGGGAATACTTGAAAACATAGGCTACAAAAATGTTGAGGTAATAGATATTTACCCGCCCGAATGTAACAGATGGGACAATACGCACTTTTACGCCATTGTGGCGGAAAAATAAAATAACCTGCGTCATATCAAATTGACACTAAACACATAAACAATGACAGAAAACTATCCGATAGATTTTGTACTCACCTGGGTTGACGGCAACGACCCGGCCTGGCAGGAGGAATTCCGAAAATATTACCGCGCGGAAAAGGGTATCGACGTTTCGCTCGCCAGGACGCGCGACTGGGGGAATTTGCACTACTGGTTTCGCGCTATTGAGAAGTTCGCGCCCTGGTTCCGCACCATTCACCTCGTTACCTGGGGACACCTCCCGTCATGGCTGAATAAATCGGCGCCTAAACTGCACATTGTTCAACATAAGGACTTCATCCCGCCGGAATATCTCCCCACATTCAACAGCTGGACTATCTCCTGGAACTTGTGGAGGATTGAAGGACTGGCCGAACATTTCGTGTACTTCGGCGACGACACATTCGTGGGTCGTAACGTGGCGCGAACCCGCTTCTTCAAAAAAGGACTGCCCCGCGATTTCGCACAACTAACGCCGCTCATTCCCGTTAATCCCTTCGGACATTATACACTCAACACATTAGAAATAATACATCGCCGTCATCACATATTAAAATCTATTTTAAAAAATCCAAATTTATGGCTTAATCTGAAATACGGCGTAAAACCCATCTGCAAAACCCTCTCTCTTTTACCGTGGAGCCGGCTCGTCGGGTTTAAGAACCCCCATGTCTCAACGCCGTATCTGCGCTCCGAACATGAAACAATATGGCGCGAAGAGTTTACCGCACTCGACGCCACTTGCAGGAGCAAATTCCGCGCCCATACCGACACGATGCACTGGCTCGCACGATACGAGCGGCTGATAACCGGCAAATTTATCCCCATCGGCATCGGCGACACGAAAAACGACACCATCAGCGATGCGAAAGCCGCCGGTATTGCGCGTTACATCGCCGCACATCGCTACCGCCTGTTCTGCATTAACGACAGCAACGATATCGCCGACTTCGAGAAAACAAAAAACACCATCAACACCGCATTTGAAAAAATATTATCCGACAAGTCTTCATTTGAATTATAATGATAACCCATGAATATCCTTTTCCTGTTTAATACCGATGTGTCACCCTCGGCGGCCGGCGGCGCCACCAACATGACACATGTGTTGGCGCAGGCGCTATCCGAGAGGTTTGGATGCGGCGTGTCGCTGGCTTTTTTCAATCAGCATCCCGTCCCATCGCCGATACAAAATAAAATCCGAATCACCGCGCCGTTCAATAAGGACAGGTTCGAAGCATTTCTGCTCGACAACGGCGTGAACGTCATTATCATTTCGCTGTTGTCGAAGCAAAACATGCGCTTCCTGCCCGACATGTATAAACTGGCGCACAAACACGGCATTAAAGTTATACAATGGTTTCACATGATGCCCGGTTACGAAATAGCAAATTACGGTTCGTTTTCGCGCTTTTGGTTTGCCGTGAAGACGCGTAAACGCATATCCGTTCATTTCCGGCATCTGCTATTAACGTGGCTCCGCGTTGTTATTCGACCTCTTGCGAGGCTGTACCTGCGGCCTAAGTATCGTCTGCTTTACGACAACTGCGACGCCTGCGTATTGTTGTCGCCGCATTTCATTCCTGATTTCATGCGCATAGCAGGCCGGAAAACCGGTAAATGCTGCGCCATAGGAAACGCTTTAACCCTCGAAAATTATATCACCCCCGAAGCGCTAACCCAAAAACAAAAAGAAGTACTTATTGTTTCCCGGTTAGATGAGCCGATGAAACGCTTATCGCTGGCATTGAAAATCTGGAGGGAAATTGAACGTGAGGAGG
>JAIRMK010000090.1 GCA_031258755.1 Prevotellaceae bacterium | reverse complement strand
CGCCGGAGCAGGTTCATCAAGCCGCATAGAGAAAATAAAAAATATACGATAAACAATGAATAAAAATCAACAAATAAAATCAATTATTAACTGTCAACTTTTTTTAGGACGTGACAATTAAACAATTAAACAACTAAACAGTTAAACAGTTAAACAGTTAAACACTCATCGTAAGTCGTCAATCAAAAATCGTAAATCTTTTTGCATTTCCGAAATTCTTTCTTATCTTTGCCAAAATTAAACCACTTAGATTAATTGAATTATGGCACGCCCGATTAAAGACACCCCCATATTAAAAGGAAAAGATGCACGGCATTTCCAAGAAGCAATGGAAAATTTGAAGCCTGTATCAAAAGAACGATTGGAAGAAATTAGAAAATCGTATGAATTCCTTAAAAAAAGAACTGAGTTTTATTTACCATGATGAACACCACTCACCTCGAAACCTTAAATTTTCACCAAGTACAACTCAATGAAGATGCCGTTATAAAGCCATTTGAGAGCGAAGACGAAGATTTGAATGACTTTTTACTTCACGATGCAAAAAATTATTTGCAGTCGTTACTTGCAGTCACCTACCTGTTGCAAACGGAAGACGAAACGATAGCCTACTATTGCCTGTCTAACGACAGAATAACTAGAGACGATAAAACAAAATCGGCATGGAATAGACTAAACAGAGCAGTTGCCAATGAAAAACGCCGGAAGAGTTACCCCGCCATTAAAATAGGACGCTTAGCCGTGTCAAAAAAATATGCCCGTTTAGGCTTGGGAAAAACAATTATTGATACGGTAATAGAAATGTACACCGCCGTTCGGCAACAAGCAGGCTGCCGTTTTATCACCGTTGACGCTTACCATAATGCGACGCATTTCTACGAAAAGAACGATTTTAAGTACTTAACAGATAAAGATGAACACGACGAAACAAGAGCCATGTATCTTGATTTGAAAGCCTACCTCACAGTTAATGATTAAGAATAACTCGTAAGTCGTCAATTAAAAATCGTAAATCAAAAATCGCCCGCGCAGGCGGGCGGTTTCTTGTGGCTAATCCACATTCAAATCAATCTGTATCCGTTTTTTCCTGTTCACATGAGGGATGCCCATTTGTAGCTTCTTGTCTTGCGGCACGTAAATCCTCACCGACACGATTTCGCCATCCCATTTATGCGCCTTGCTGTACACAAACGGCTCGAACAGCAGCAGCGAGTCGCGCAAGGTGTAATTCAAGGACACTTCGCGGGCGCGAATACGCGCCACAGTGCGGTTTCTTCCCGATGCGGTTTTCACCACACACACGCGGATGGCGCCGGTATCTTTCACCTGCACCACATCTATATCCGGCAGCACATACGCCTTCGCCGCGCCGTTCCGGTCGCTTTCCCAGAACACAATGCCGTTATCGTCATACCTGAATAACGCTTTACTGTGCATAATGTCACGGTATGGCTCCGGCACGTCTATATACAACGTAGTATATTGCGCGGGCACCTGCACTTCCTCCTCCACATCAACCCAGCGCCTGAACCCCAGAGCCGACGAGCTCGCCGACACCACCAGCGTGACACACGCGGCCAGCCACAGCAGGAATATAATCAGGCCTATTTTGAAGCGGCCGCGAAAACCCACAATGGCCTTAGTGCCTATGTACAGCAAGCCGAGCAGGGGCAGCAGCAACACCATTGATAAGAGCACCTTGAATAATACGATGTTCATGTCGAACGCCACAAGGTCGAGGAGGTCGAACAGCACAACGTCCGACAGCACCGTGCCCACAAAGAGGCACACAGGCAAGGCGAGCAAGCCGCATACGGCGACAATAAGGAAGATGATGCCAACAAATATCATGACGGCGCGGAAGAACAGCCTAAACAACCGCACCAGAACATTTTCCTGATGCCTTGCGCCTATGCCCGCTTCGAGCACCTCCCGCTCTATTTCGGGCGTCCACTGCTTCCCTTTTCTTTCCCACTTTTGGCGCAGTGCGCTTATTTCGTCTTCCACCTTCTTTTGAATGTCGGAGATGGTGGTGTTATCGTTGCGCATCTCTATTCTTTCCCGCACGGTGACGGCCGGCGGCACAACTATCCACAGCACCAGATAGGCAATAAGCAAAAATCCCCAGCCTGAAATTCCGGTCACCGCAAGTCCGACAAAAAGCAACACGAAGAGCAACCGCGACCACGCTACATCAATACCGAAATAAGCGGCCACCCCGCTGCACACCCCGCCAAGCATCTTATTCTGCACGTCGCGGTACAGGCGCCGTTTCCGGTTTGGCGGCAACGGCGTGGCGGCGCCATACTCCGCGCCGCCGGGCTCCATATCATCGGGCATGCCCATAATGCCGATGACCTCCTCCACCAGGGCTATCGACACAACCTGCTCGGGCGTGGAAATGCGCGAGGTCAGCAATTCGGCCAGCCGTTCTTCAATATCCGATACGATTTCCTTTCCGCCCTCTTTTCCCTTAAAATGTTTTTCCAGCCGGTTGAGGTAATCGTGCAGCATCTCGTAGGCGTCGCTGTCGAGATGAAAAGCCGAACGGCTGATACTTACTTTCACTGTTGATTTCATTGTAATATGTTTAGACGTTATACTTTTTCCCCATTACTGCGCAACGACCGGATGGTTTCCACCAATTCCGCCCACGAGGCGTCAAGTTCGTTCAACAACATCCGGCCTTTTTCGGTAAGCATGTAGTATTTCCGCGGCGGGCCCTGCGGCGACTCTTCCCACCGGTAATTCAGCAAGCCCTGGTTTTTCTGACGGGTCAATAACGGATAGAGCGTGCCCTCCACCACAATCATTTTGGCCGTTTTCAATTCACCGATGATTGACGTGGCGTATGAATCATTCTTCGCCAGAATGAGCAAAATGCAGTATTCCAAGATACCTTTACGCATTTGCGCTTTTACATTGTCCGTATTTATAGTTTCTACATTCATAATTATCTTTTTGAGTATTTTTTCGTATAATTCCAAATATTTTCCACCGTCACCGGCTCACCGTGCATTTCCAGCTTTTCCGCCACGGTATTGGCTTTCGGCGTTACAATCCACAAAATGATATACACCCAGAAACCGAATGAACCAAGGAAAAATGCGGCAAAAAAGAGCAACCTCACCAACACTTTATCAATACCGAAATACGCGGCTAATCCGCTGCACACCCCGCCGAATACGATGTTGTCGGGGTCGCGGAACAATCGCCGTGTTCCCTTGAACGCCGCAGGCTCCGGCACTTCCCTTTCGGTGTACGGGGCGTCCCCCTCAGGCATGCCAAGCACCGCAATGACTTTACCCACCAGTATGGTGTCGACCACCTGTTGCATTCCGGTGACCTGCTCTTTGAAAATTTCGGCAATGCGCTGCTCTATGTCTTCCATCACTTCGCTGGCCTCCCGCTTGTCGGCCATCGTGGTCTTGAAACTCTCGAGGTAACGGCTCAGGCGCGCATACGCGTCTTCCTCAATGGTGAAGCAGTAACCTCCGATATTCGCTGTAATTACTTTTTTCATTATATATAGTATTTAAAATTTGCCATTATTTGGTGATGCAAATATATAAATATTTTTTAGTATCTTGTATAACAAAGTACGATTTTTTTTCAACAATTTGATTTTTTCATGTAAATTTGCGGAAAATAAAACCCTAATAAATAAAAATTATGGCAGCAATATTAGACAAACAAACGAGCGACCGGGTGAGTTTCATTACTTTTATTGTTCCCGAATTTGCAGCAGCATATAAAATGGGGGTTCAAAACGCTTTCTTTTATCTTAAAAAGTATGGCGGTTGGGATTATCTGAACAAGTGCTGGTGGGCTTTACATACCGACAGCGCCGATTATGCCGTGCGCGATATTTACGAGGTTTGTCGTGAAAACGGGGGATTACGATGAAAGTTTATCACGGCAGTTACACAAAAATAACGGAAATTGATTTGTCGCTATGTGAGCCGCAAAGGGATTTCGGCAAAGGTTTTTATGTTACCAAATATCTTTCGCAAGCAAAATATTGGGCTTTCCGAAAGGGCATTAGGGCACATTCCGAAGGTGTTGTTACTGCATTTGAGTTCGACGAAAATGCTTATATCGACAGCAAATTCAAAGTCTTATGCTTTGAGACTTATAATAACAAGTGGTTTGACTTTGTGATTAAAAATCGCAAATCGAGGGAATTAACGCACGATTACGACATTATTGAAGGCCCCGTTGCTGACGACAAGATACAACGCCGTTTACAACGATTTTTAGACGGCGAGATAACAAGGGAACAGTTTTTTAAACAGTTGACACACCCCAACCCCTCGCACCAAATCTGTTTTTGCACGTTAAGTTCGCTGCAAATGTTAAAAGCGGTCGATTATAAAATCATCATCAACATTGAGGATATTGGTGAAAAAGTGGTGGAAAAGCTAATTACCGATTTTGGGAAATTAGAAAAAGAGGCTTCTGAAATTTTTTATTCTTCCGACACTTTTGCAAAATTATCTGATTATAATACTCGATTTTTCACAAAGCCCTGGCAAGAAATTTACGAGATGCTGAAAAAAGAAATAGCTTCATTCCCTCCAGTCGGATGAACGCACACAATCTCGAAGAAAAGTTTATGCGTGAAGCGCTGAAAGAAGCGCAAGCGGCCGCCCGCGACGGAGAAATACCGGTGGGTGCAGTAATTGCCTGTCAGGGACATATCATTGCGCGTGCGCACAACCTTACGCAACGCCTCAACGACCCCACCGCCCATGCCGAAATGCAGGTCATCACGGCAGCGACGCACACGCTGGGCGGAAAGTACCTCCACGATTGCACGCTGATGGTAACCCTTGAGCCTTGTGTGATGTGCGCCGGTGCACTATTTTGGGCGCAAATAGGAAAAGTCATCTACGGAGCGCCCGACCCGAAACGCGGGTTTACGCTGCTTCAAAAACCGGTACTTCATCCGAAAACCACGGTAGAAAGCGGTCTTCTGCAAGAGGAATGCGCCCAATTGTTATTCGATTTTTTTAAACAAAGACGATAAGAAGGGATATTCAGTAAATAAAAAAGAATTACAATGAATTCATCCAAAATCAGGGTAATTCACGGAATTTCCCTGCTTAAATAGGACACGGATGCAACGGGTTTTCACGGATAAAACAAATCCGTGTTTATCCGTTAAATCTGTGTCATCTGTGTGCTAAAGATTTTTCTACAAAAATTCATCGTCTTCTTACCACAATCTTCACTAATTCGGTAACAGGCAAGGGCGCCAACGACAACAAGGCCACCCACAGCCATTGCTGTGCGGATAAATCGGCTATGTGGAAAACTGTTTTGAGTACAGGAATCTCGAGCACGACAAACATCAAAGCCAAAACCACCAGCAAGGCGCCTATCAGATACATGTTGTTGAACATGCCGCGAAAAGCGGAGCGGCTGCCGGAACGAACGCCGAAGATAAACACCACTTGCGAAAAGGCCAACACCGCGAAAGTCATGGTGCGTGCAATATCAACCCCCGCAGGCAGTCCCACGCCATAGGCCGACAGTGACAAGCCGCCGATGAGAACGCCCTGCAACAACATGCGGACAATAAAGGAGCGCGTCATAATACCCTGTTTCGCATGAAAAGGAGGGCGATTCATAATGTCGGCTTCTGCGGGATCCACGCTGAGCGCCAAGGCGGGCAGACTGTCGGACACAAGGTTAATCCAGAGAATGTGAATGGGCAACAGGGGCGACACCCAATTAAACAACACCGCGACAAACAACACCAGCAGCTCGCCGATATTCGTAGAAAGCAAAAACAATATCGCCTTTACAATATTATCATAGATGCGCCGGCCTTCTTCTACAGCCGACACAATAGTGGCGAAATTGTCATCGGTAAGTACAATATCGGCCGCTTCTTTCGACACGTCGGTGCCCACGACGCCCATGGCCACGCCAATGTCGGCCAATTTCAACGCAGGCGCGTCATTCACGCCGTCGCCGGTCATGGCCACCACCTCGCCGTTCGTTTGAAATGCTTTTACAATGCGCACCTTGTGTTCAGGCGATACACGCGCATATACCGCCACCGTTTCTACTTTATCACGCAATAGCTCATCCGGCATTTTTTCCAACTCCACGCCTGTCAATACCTGGTCGCCCTCCCCTTTTACGCCCAACGACTCGGCAATAGCCACCGCAGTAATCGCGTGGTCTCCGGTAATCATCACCGGCTTGATGCCGGCCTTGCGACATTTATCTACTGCGGCTTTCACCTCTTCCCGCGGCGGGTCAATCATGCCAATCATGCCCAAAAACACCAAATCGTGTTCCAGCGTAGCCGGTGCGACGGTATCGGGAAGCGCCGCTATCTCCTTTCTTCCCACAGCCAACACCCGCAAGGCTTTCCCGGCCATGTGCAAGTTGGCGGCGGCGATTTTTTCCCTGTCGTGGCCGGTCAAATCGCGCACTCGACCATCTTCCGAAATGTAGCGGCAACACGCCAGCAACTCATCCAGTCCGCCTTTCACGCATACCTGCAATGCGCCGTTATGTTGATGTACGGTAGTCATCATTTTCCGCTCGGAATCAAAGGGGATTTCCGCCACGCGCGGCATGTCGCGTTCCAGCGCATCTTTCGGCCATTGCGCCTTCATCCCCAAGTCGAGGATAGCTGTTTCGGTGGGGTCGCCTATGGTTTTCCACGTTCCGTTGTCGCGGCTCAGCGTGGCGTCGTTGGCCAGAATAGCGGATTGCAGCAAGACGGCGCTATTTTCCGGCAGCGGCGCTGCGGCAAGGTCGATAATGGTTTCATCCATGTACAAGCCCACCACGGTCATGCAATTTTGCGTGAGCGTACCCGTCTTGTCGGAACAGATAATACGCACGCTTCCCAGTGTTTCTACCGAAGGAAGTTTGCGCACAATGGCATTCCTCTTCACCAAACGCTGCACGCCCACCGCGAGTACAATGGTCGACACGGCCGGCAACCCTTCGGGGATGGCAGCGGCAGCAAGGCTCACCGCAATCATAAACATCTCCATCAAGTCGCTTCCGTACAGGATACCTATTATAAAGATAAGCGAGCAGATAGCCAGCGCGGCAATGGCCAGGACTTGTCCCAGCTTGTCGAGCCGTTGCTGCATGGGCGTTTTCACCTCAGGCGCCGATTGAATCATCGACGCAATCTTCCCGACTTCCGACCGCATGCCGGTGGCCGTTACAATGCCCCTGCCCCGTCCGTAGGTGACGCTGCTCGAGGCATACGCCATATTGTCGCGGTCGCCCAGCGACACCTCGCCTTCGATGGGTTTGGTGAATTTCTCCCCGGGCGCCGACTCGCCGGTAAGCGCCGCTTCCTGTATTTTAAGGTTCACCGCTTCCGTCAGGCGGATGTCGGCCGGCACCGAGTCGCCGGTTTCCA
>JAIRMK010000064.1 GCA_031258755.1 Prevotellaceae bacterium | reverse complement strand
CATTTGTCCAAAATGGAGCGCAAAGGTAAGAATTTTTTACCAACCCGCAAAAATATAGTACAAATATTTGCACTACATTTGTTAAAAATTTATATTTTATTATTTAATAATCTGTATAGAAGAGCTTTCTGTTTTTCCACCCAAAGGCGGATTTTGCTTGGTAACCTTCACAGAAAGTCGCTTTATCCCCGGCACTTCGGCATACAAAGCCTTGACAATGCGGCCGGTTACATGCTCAAGCAGCCGCGACGGAATGTCCATCTCACGCTTCACCACCTCATAAATCTGCTGATAATTAACCGTATCGTCTAAGCAGTCACTCTCTACCGCCTTGCTCAAATCGGCGTCTGCCGCTACATCCACGTAAAAATAATTACCCAGAAGCCGCTCTTCGGGCAAGTGCCCGTGGTAGGCAAAAAATTCCATGCGGCGTAACTCAATTGTCTCCATAGTCAAAAAGGACAAATGTAAGTTTTTTTTTATACCTTTGCAAGAAAAGAAAATCACTACTTAAAAACAAATATAGTATGAATACAATCGTTGTTTCTGTCCCTTTACAAGAAGATCTACTGCGGCAGATAGACCGGTTTGTTGCAGCGGAAAAACGCTCCCGCGTCGATTTAATCAAGGAAGCTACCATCACCTACATCAACCGGAAACAAAGGTGGCAAGAACTCTTTTCCGAAGGGGAACGGATGTCCGCACAAAATAACTTTACAGAACTGGACGTGATGCGCGGAACGAAAAAAGGCTGCCAAAAAATTTGAACAACCTTAATTCCGTTTCAGCCCTGTAAGATTGCCTTTCGCAAGAAAGACACAGGGTTTACAGGGAAACGTTTTTATAATCCAATTTATTTATTGTTGTTGTTTATTAGCGCATAGATAATAGATGTTAGACTTTTAGATATTAGACCCCCCCGTTCGGATGAGGATTTTCCTCATTCGATGTATTCAGGCAGGCTAAGCCTGCCGCGATATCCCAGACAAGGTAGAACCTTGTCCGAACAGGGCATCTGACACTCTTCATTAACCATTAACCACTAAGCATTAATCACTAATTAGTCTTTTACGCAGCGCACGGCAAAACTAAACCGATTGGTGTTCATATGAGTTTTGGCCTTCACTGTAGAGTAGGAGAAATCCATTCTAGCTGAAGTGGTAATGGAAATAGCAGTAGATGTCCACAACGGAGCATTCATGCCACGATTGGCGAAGTTCGAGGCCGGACCCGGACTAATGGAACCAGCAGGTTGGACATCAAAGCCGGTCAAGGGAGCACTAGGTAAAGTATATGCAAGCCACCTGCCATCGCCAGGGTCGGAGCCAGTATATGTACCTGCCGACTTTAGCTTGGCCCCCACATCATTGCCTAACCATGGGCTGGATTGATCAGGGTACTGGTCAGAAAAGGCCGTACCGGAACCATCACCGTCAACCTTATCCAACATGAACGCCCATTCACGGATGGTTGGCACATGCCAACCCATAGGACAAATTCCCCTGCCGCCACCTTTCGTATAAGTCCCGCCACGTGCATTGTTCTTATCGGCATTGGGCGTAGTAGCAGGCGCACCTGAACCTAAAGGATAATAATTATCCGACGTCCACGACGCATCCCACGCATTGCTTGTTTTTGTGTCATCGGCATACTTCCCATCCAGCATCATGACCGTCTCCCATGTATAAAGCGCGCCATACGTGCGGCAGTCCGCCTCAGTACCTGATACTACAGAACCCTCTACCGCCGGACACCAATATGAACCAATGGCAGGGGCGCCGCTATAATCAATAGCCACGTACGGCTTGCCGTTTGCCTCATTAGCATACGCATTATACGTCAAATCTTTCGTGTAATTCAAATTCTGCGCAAACCATGTCCGGTCATCGGGCATCACCACCGTTTTATAACGCTTCCCGTCACGCGGATCTATGAAAGTAGCTGTAGCGCTTGTCACCGTGCCGGCCGAGAAAGAACAATCAAACACCGTCACCGCAAACACATTCGACGACTGCCATTCACTGCAATCTGCAGATTTCGCCTGCCGGACGTACGTGTAAAACCCCACTACTTTATTATTTGGCACGGTGTAATCCGTCGCTGAGGCGCCGGAAATGATTTGCCCGTTCTCCAGCCACCGGTACGTAGAAACCCCGGACGCATCCACCATACTGGCTATTGTATAAGGTGTGCCGGTGCATACTTCCGCACCCTGCGCATGCGCCACCATGCCTGAAGCGCTCAAAGCCATTGACAAAAGTCCTTTTAATCCCCACAAGGGGAATTTTTTACATTGTTTTTTTATTATGGTTTTCATATTTGTTTAGTTTTTTTAATTTATAAGTTAAGAGTAAAGCGTGAAGCGAGCCAATTAAGTAGTTATAGAAGTTATGAATTTCTCCGGTAATACTGCCAACCGCTACTGCTTACTGCTACTTTCACGTTCTCCCTTTCTCCGTTAATTAGTCACATTAGCACATTAATTTAATCCTTTATACAGCGCACGGACCATCTGTGCCGATGGGTGTTTATAGCACTCACGGCCGTTATTCTACTGTAGTAGAACTCCACTCTTGCCGCATTGTTACCAGGGTAAGCCGTAGAAGTCCATAGGGAAGCAGACAGACCACGGTTTCTGAATTCGGACGGGTCCGGATTGCAGACTCCTGCAGGTTGGGCGTCAAAGCCGGTTAGGGGAGCAACAACTTGAGGTAAATTATATGTATACCACGTGCCGTCGCCCGGATCGGAACCGGAATATGTACCAGCCGACTTTAGCTTGGCTCCAACATCATTGCCTAACCATAGTTCGGTAGAAGGAGGGAACTGGTCAGAAAAGACCGTACCGGAACCATCACCGTCAACCTTATCCAACAAGTACGTCCATTCACGGATGGTTGGCACATGCCAACCCATAGGGCAAATACCCCGGCCACCACCTTTAGCAGCAACCACGCCACGTGCACTGTTCTTATCGGCATTGGGCGTAGTAGCGGGCGCTCCCGAAGTGTAATAACTATCCTTTATCCACGACTCATCCCACGCACTGCTTGTTTTTGTGTCATCGGCATACTTCCCATCCAGCATCATGACCGTCTCCCATGTATAAAGCGCGCCATACGTGCGACAATCCGCCTCAGTACCTGATACTACAGAACCATTTACCGCCGGACACCAATATGAACCAATTGCAAGAACGCCGCTATAATCAATACCTATGTACGGCTTGCCGTTTGCCTCATTAGCATACGTATTAAACGTCAAATCTTTCGTGTAATTCAAATTCTGCGCAAACCATGTCCGGCCATCGGGCATCACCACCGTTTTATAATGCTTCCCGTCACGTGGATCTATGAAGGTAGCTGTAGCGCTTGTTGCCGTGCCGGCCGAGAAAGAACAATCAAACACCGTCACCGCAAACTCATTCGACGACTGCCATTCACTGCAATCCACAGATTTCGCCTGCCGGATGTACGTGTAAAACCCCACTTTTTTATTATTCGGCACGGTGTAATCCGCCGCCGAGGCGCCGGAAATGAGATTCCCATTTTCCAGCCACTGGTACGTAGCCCCTGCGGAAGCATCCGCCGTACTGACTATTGTATAAGTCGTGCCGGCACAAACCTCCGCACCCTGCGCAAACGCTACTACGCCAAGGCCACTTAAAGCCGCCAACAACAACCCCTTCAGTCCCCAAAAGGGGAATTTGTTACATTGTTTTTTTATCACATGTTTCATATTGTTTATTTTTTAATTTATAAGTTAAGCGTAAAGTGTAAGGCATTAAGCGCCCTACTGTAATTAAGAAAAATCATTCATAATTCAAATACTGCCAACCGCTACTGCCAACTGCTACTTTCCGTTCCCCGTTCCCCTTTCTCCGTTCTCCGTCATTGGCTTCTGCCAATGTGTCCCGCATCATACGACACACAGGCCACGGGAGAACGCTCCAATCCGATTTGGCCAGAGTAGAACACATTACACGCCGCCTGGTAACCGGCCAAGCCGATTAGACCGGCGTCATACGAGCTACAAGCGGCCTCAGGTACAGACGCGGTAGCCGAACCCACACCCCCTGCCACAAAACCCGGACAATACCCATTGATTACACAATGATTTACCGTATAATTCGCCTGTACTCGTGCACTCGGGCAATTACGCTCCGACACGGCTTCTGCATAATATGACGTCGCATCACTGTACACAGGCGTCAACGGCAACACATTCCCGACATATAATAAATGTCCTGCAGTGGGCGCATCATACCACGCTATCGTCGCGCCACCAGACGCCGCGGCCTGCAGTTGTCCGGGAAGTCCGAAACAGAATGTGGCGTCAACCACTATCGGCAGTGCAGGCGGCCAACAATGAATGATGCCCGGCGCGCCCGTCCTATCACTAAATGAATGTGCCGTATAACCCGGCGGCACCGTAAATGAAGCGCCCGACTCCCGGATTTCTTTATTCCCACCGGCGTCTTCTATCACAATATTATATACCGGTGTGCCGGTAAAGGAAATATTATCGTCAGAGGTATATTTTCCCACCGGCGGGTAATTCGAAGCGTATGCGCACGCGCCGGCAGCAACGGCAGTAGCAGTATGCAGTTGGACTGTAGCCGAAAAACTGCCTGCACTGCGGGCATTGCCAACCACCCACACGCCTTTATCATTGTCACCCTCTTCAACCACTTTCCCCACGTCCGGCGCCGAAGTTTCGGTCAATGTAGCGCCCGGCGACAGCGGTAAGCGTTTCATCACGCCCGCATCGTTGTAATCCACAAACACCCACACCGTGTCGCTCCACACATCCATAGGCATGGTGTTCTTATCCCAACTCACGTCGAACGTCACCGTTCCGGCGTTCATCGAAAGGTTCTCCACCTTCACGCCGTTCTGCGCCGAAAGCACAAAAGGCCACAATAACAGAAACAGAAAGGCAAACCCCTCCCTGACCCTCCCCCAAGGAGAGGGAAATGTATTCTTTCTAAAAAATTTAGTTGTCATATTTATCAATTAAGAATTAACAAATTACAATTAACAATGAAATGAGTTAAGAGTTATGAATTATTTTTCTCCGTTCTCCGTTCTCCCTTTCCCCGTTTCCCATTCTCCATTAAGAGAAAAGGGCTACCAGCTTACAACAGATAATAAGAAGAAAGAAGAACTAATAACCAGCAGCCCTTTATCAATGAACAATTAACAATGAATAATGTTTTCGCTTTACCCTTTATTAACTAAAGAACTAAGAGTTAAGAACTAAGAATTTCATTAATCACATTAGCACATTATTTTTGTCTATTATCTAAAAATCTATATTCTATTATCTGCTTTTTAATCACTAACCATTAATCATTAATTACATATATACAATAAAACACTACATCGCAAATACATATTGCAACACACAAACAGTGATTAAGAAATTAAGAAAATCAATCTAAAATCGTAAATCTAAAGTCTAAAATCGCAGTTCTTAATTCTTAATTGAATGAAGTAGCGCGAGCCTTTGGAATAATTTACTTTTCTTTCGAAGGTCTTACGAAACCAAGTATGACAAATAAATTTAGGCCCACACTTGTCTTTCTAACAATATAATTATTGGATTGAAAAAAGAAACGTGTGGGCGCTAACCTTATTCCTCCATCATACTATTCTGAAAAGTTCGTAAGTTTTCGAAAAAAAGAGTACTAAAAGTGAGCGCCAACAAGTAATAAAAAGAACAGAATACCTTTTCCGGCACAAATGTAAACACTTTTTTTCAAAATCCAAATATAAAGATGTTAAAATGTGTTATAAAATTTAATTTTTTTTCGTTACTTTGCAGCATGAACTCAATTCTTTGTGAAAAACACGACTAACGAACAACATATTTTCCGCACCACACGGCGCAAGCACCGGAAGGTACTGGTATTTAACGATGCGGAAAATGAGGCTATTAAAAATTTCTGCGCCAAATACAAAATATCCAACCAATCCAAGTTTTTCCGCGAAGCCATCATCAGCACTATCCTCAGGAAATTGGAAGAAGACCACCCGAAGCTTTTTTAACTACGCTATTCCATTTATTTTTCATATATTTGTAAAAACGATTAGCTATGGAACGCTTTAATTTGGATAAACTCAACCTTTCTACCATTGACGCCCCTGCGGCATGGGCACAATGTTTGAGTTTTATGGATCTCACCGCTCTAAATGCCACCGACACGCCGGCGCAAATCACTACCATGACGGAAAAGGTAAACCGGTTCCCCGCTGCCTTTCCCGACTTTCCTCATGTAGCCGCCATTTGTGTGTACCCGGCGCTGGCGCCCATAGTGAAGCAGTCGCTACAATTGCCCGGCGTACAAATTGCCGCCGTAGGCGCGGGGTTTCCCGCTTCGCAAACATTTATTGAAGTGAAGTGCGACGAATGTAAACGCGCAGTGGACGCCGGAGCCCACGAGATCGACATCGTGATTTCACTCGGCGCATTCCTTGCAGGCGACTACAGCCGCGTACAGGAAGAGCTCAGCAAAATAAAAACGGCCATCGGCCACGCCCACCTCAAAGTAATTCTGGAAACAGGTGCGCTCACACCCGAACAGATACACACCGCAAGCCAGATAGCCATTGAGGCCGGCGCCGATTTCATCAAAACCTCAACCGGGAAAATGGAACCTGCCGCCACCCCCGAAGCCGCATGGATTATGGCGCATGTCATTAAAGCGCACTATTTGAAAACAGGAAAAAAAACAGGCCTGAAGCCTGCGGGCGGCATCGTCACCGCCAATGACGCACTCATCTATTATGCCATAGTTAAAGAGGTGTTAGGCTCGGCATGGCTCACCCCCTCGCTCTTCCGGCTTGGCGCCAGCCGGCTGGCCAATAATCTACTCACTGAATTGTCAAAAACCGCCATTAAATATTTTTAGCGCATGAAGATTATCGAATGTGTGCCTAACTTTAGTGAAGGGCGCAACAGCCATATTATAAAACAAATTACCGACGTCATTGAAGAGGTGGACGGGGTATGCTTGCTTGACGTAGATCCCGGAAAAGCCACCAACCGCACGGTCGTAACTTTTGTGGGCGAGCCGGAAGCCGTGTGTGAAGCCGCTTTCCGTGCGGTAAAAAAATCAACGGAAGTGATAGACATGAGTAAACACCACGGCGAGCATCCGCGTTTCGGCGCTACCGACGTGCTGCCGCTCATTCCTGTGTCGGGCATCACTATGGAAGAAACCGTTGAGCTGGCGCGGAAATTGGCGAAACGCATTGGCGAAACGCTGCAATTCCCTGTATATTGTTACGAATATGCCGCCTTTAGTGACGAACGCCGCAACTTAGCCTGCTGCCGCGCCGGTGAATATGAAGGATTGAAAGCCAAACTCGCCAAACCCGAATGGAAACCCGACTTCGGGCCTGCACAATTTGTGCCTAAAACAGGCGCTATTGCTGTGGGGGCGCGAAATTTTCTCATTGCTTACAACATAAACCTGAACACTACTTCTACCCGCCGCGCCAATGCGGTGGCCTTTGACGTGCGCGAAAAGGGGCGCAAGGTGAAAGACGAAAACGGATACGAAAGCTGGAAGCCCGGATTGCTCAAAGCGGTGAAAGGCATTGGCTGGTATATCGAGGAATACGGCATCGCGCAGGTGTCGATGAACCTCACCGACATTACCGCTACGCCATTGCATATTGCTTTCGACACCGCGTGCACGTGTGCGCAGGCACGCGGCTTACGTGTTACCGGCTCGGAACTGGTAGGCCTCGTTCCTCTGCAAGCCATGCTGGATGCGGGACGTTATTTCTTAACGAAGCAACAACGCTCTGCCGGCATTTCCGACGAAGAAATTATAAAGATTGCCGTGCGCAGCATAGGGCTTGACGAGTTGACGCCCTTCGACCCGCAACAAAAAATTATTGAATACAAAATGGCCGGCGCCGGCGTGCACCCGTTAGCGGATATGACGCTTACGGCGTTCGCTAACGAGACATTGTCGGAATCGCCGGCGCCGGGCGGCGGCTCGATAGCGGCCTACATGGGCGCCATGGGCGCGGCGTTAGGCGGTATGGTAGCCAACCTGTCGGCGCACAAAGCCGGGTGGGACGCCCGCTGGTCAACATTTTCGGACTGGGCCGAGAAGGCAAAAACAATCATGAACCGGCTTGTGGCATTGGTTGACGAAGACACCAAAGCTTTCAACAATATCATGGCGGCTTTTTCGCTACCCAAAGCCACCGACGCCGAAAAAGCCGCCCGCAAACAGGCCATCAGCGAAGCCACGCGGCAGGCCATAGCCATTCCTTTTCAGGTCATGCACCTGTGTTTTGACAGCATGGAAGTGCTCAAAGCCATGGCCGAACACGGCAACCCCAATTCGGTGAGCGACGCCGGCGTAGGCGCACTGGCTGCCCGTTCGGGCGTATTGGGCGCCTGGCTCAATGTAAAAATCAACGCCGCAGGGTTAGACGATAAACCTTATGTGGAAAAAGTGCTGACGGAAGGCGCCGCGTTGGTAGAAAAGACACAGGCCGCAGAAAAAGAAATCCTCGCTATTGTAGAAAAGACAATTGAGCGTTAAGAAAAACCACCGCGTCAGAATTTTGCACGTTTTGTTTGGTGGTTTCAAAATTATCCGTATCTTTGTTGGTGGAAACTTCCAAGTGTGGGAATGTATGCCGGTCTTTTGATGCTGATGCATTCCACTGTCCGCTTGAAGTAGATTGCCCCGGTAGATTTTGTTCTACCGGGTTTTCTATATCTAAAACTTCATAGCTGTATGCTTTGTTCCCTTCATTTCTTGTGGCTTTTACAGTAATTTTTATGGGGTGAGTCTGTCCTTCGTAGCTTATAGCTCCGTAGAATCTTTGTATTTCTTTAATGTGGTAATCGTCAGCCCTATCTGTGTTTTTTTCTTTTAACAATGATGTTTTTAAAAGCTCCGGCATAACTTTTAGCACTGACAAGTGAGCGTCTTTATTTACGCTTTTAAGGACGGCTGATGCGCTTAAATACTTGTCTATGGCTTTTTTTGAAATATAAACATCTTCGCCGGTATTGTCGTTTTTATATGTGTCGACAATATTCTCTTTAGCCCACTTTTTGGCTTCATCAAAGTTCCTGAAGCTGTGCTTTGGCGTTTCTATCGGTGTCGTTCCTTCGAGCATTTGTGTGATGGTCAGATTTTGTTCGGAGGGTGCAAAGGTAGCATTTTTATTTGTAACGCCGTCGAACAATTTTTAAAATATGATTGGCTTTCCGCCGGAGATGCCACACATTTTTCGCCTCTTCCGCATTGCATATCAAAATTATGGCAAATATGGCTATGTTGACCGCATCGGCGCAGAAATCATTCTTGGGCGGTTTTGGTTTAGGGGCGTTTACATCAAGTGATGCAAGTCTAAAGTCTTTTTCCTATCTTTGTGGAAAAAAGAAAAATATGAAGAAATATTTTAATATAGCAGGGCCATGTAATAAAACCGAGCATTACATGATAGATGCCGCCACCCGCCTGCAGGGCGTGGAAGAGTTGATAGACAGCAAACAGTATTTTGTAATCCATGCCGCACGCCAGAGCGGAAAGACGACCTATTTGAAAGACCTGACCGGCCGGCTTAACGCCTCAGGGAAATATTACACGCTGTATTGCTCGCTGGAGGGCGCACAAGAGGTTATCGACCCAAGGGAAGGGATACCCGGCATTGTCATGAAAATTAAAAATCAACTTCAGCTTTCGAACATTCTGCACAAAGCGGAATTTGCCGGAAATGCGGATTACAGCAATTATACAAACGTGCTGAATATGGAACTTACCTTGTTTTGTATGTTGCTGGACAAGCCGCTGGTAATTTTATTCGACGAGGCGGACTGTTTGAGCGAAGGGACATTGATTTCATTTCTCCGGCAGTTGCGCGACGGCTACAACAGCCGCCCGGAACAGGCATTTGTCCACTCCGTAGCGCTGGTGGGCATGCGTAATATCCGCGACTACAAAGCCAAAGTCCGTCCCGACAGCGCAACGCTGGGCAGCGCAAGCCCGTTCAATATCGTTACGGAATCATTGACATTAAAAAACTTTACCAGGGAAGAAATTGTCCAATTATACGAACAGCATACCGATGAAACCGGACAGATATTTGAGGAAGATGCCATCGAACTGGTTTGGGAGCAAACGCAGGGACAGCCATGGTTAGTAAATGCCATTGCCCGCGAGGTGACGGTGAAAATCCTGCAATCGGACTACACAAAACCGGTTACGGCGGAATTAGTCGGCGAGGCCATCCAAAACATCATCCTGCGCAGGGATACGCATATTGATAGCCTGCTTGAGCGGCTAAAGGAAGAACGCGTGCGCAGGATCATCGAGCCGATGATCTTGGGCGAAGGGTTTATCAACAGGGATTCGGACGATTTTCGTTATACGCAGGAATTGGGGTTAATTCGTATGGTTAATGGGCGAATAACGCCTGCCAATCCGATTTATGCCGAAGTGATTATTCGCAAATTGTCCTCCTTCACGCAGGAAGAATTGCAAGATGCGAAGTACCCCTACCGGATGCCCCGTTACCTGAAGGACGGACAGCTTGACATGGATTTCCTGATGCGCGATTTTCAACAATTCTGGCG
>JAIRMK010000099.1 GCA_031258755.1 Prevotellaceae bacterium | reverse complement strand
GCTTTAATCATAGTGTTTTCTTTTTATCACATTCTTACCATTATATAAACATTCATACACATCAACGCTTTTTACTGCTAATTCTTTTATTACTTTCACCGGCCACTTCCAGTTTTGGTAACATCCCTGTGCAATGCCTTGCGCAAGTACCAATCCCAAAACGCCAAGACTCGTATATTTCAAAAATACAAATAATAAAATTACCGTAAAAGCTCCCGAAAACAAAGCGGCTTTAAAATACGGCACTTCATTTTTTGTCAAAAGGATTCCTCCCGCATTTCCATGATTGGTTTCCAACAAGTAAATAAGCAGTGCCACTATCATAAAAGACTTCGACAGCAACGGCGTCTGACTGCCTATTACGTTCAACGCCCACTCCCCAAAAAGAACCAATGCGCCGCCGCCAAGCGCAAACGCACCAAATAAAAGCACGCAGCCTTTCACGTAAATTTGCTTTATAGCCGTGCTGTCATTTTGTACCCTGTACTGTACAATTTTGGGTTGATAAGTGGCGAAGTAAACGCTCGCAATGGATGAAATAATCATTATGACTTGTACGGTTATTCCATACGAGGCAATGGTTTCTAACGAAAGATACAAAGACCCCATAATAGTTGATGCTCGCACAATCAAAAAACCGCCAAGGCCGGTCAATCCGACCTTCACAGCATTAGGATAAATGGATTTAAGTATTTCTTTTCGTGCTCGTGCCTTCACACCTTGCAGGCATTGCCTAAACCCGGGGGTATAAATGGTGCGATAAGACAATATCCGTATTATCAAAATAGACAATGCCTGTGCGCTAACCACAGCAATCAGATTAAACCGCAATAATATCAACACCACAGCCACTACCAAATAAACAGATTGTCCCACGACCTTAATTTGCTTGGAACGCTTGATTAATCCCTTTCCCTGCATCAGAGAATCGTAATACATGGTATAAAGGGAATAAGCATTGATGGCCACCAAAATCACCCATGCGATATAAACTTCCGTGTGGTCGCCGGAGTAGGTTTTTAGAACGGTGTGCATGTAATACGTTCCTGCGGTGGCCAGCAGTATAAAAAGAATGGCCGCCACACGTGCATAAAACCAGCGCATGGCGTTAATCAACCCTTTGAACAGGCTGTAGTCAATATCGCTGTGGTGGCTTTCTACGATATTATATCCCGTTGCTTTTAATTCTTTCACGCCGCTTACGACATACGATATATTCCTTGCAAAAGAAGGATTAAAGCCAAAATCAAGCAATCCGGTCAATGTCATAACAATGGTAAAAATAGTCCAAATCGCCACCGTTTCCTGCGAAAATACCCTCAGAATAAAGGGTAGCAGGATAACGCCCACGCCTATTTGCAGGAACGTGGCCGCATAATTCCAAAGCACATCTTGTCTGGAAATATTGATAGTATTGTTCATACCACACAAAGGTAGCCGAAAAAAATCAGCTTTCAAAAAAAAATTATTACTTTTGCATAATAAAACCAATGCAAATATGCACAATACAAACACATGGTTAGAAGAATATAACATGATAAAAGCTATTCTTGCCGGCGACAAACAGCAGTACCTTGAACTGGTGCGGCGGTATCAAAAACCTGTGTTCAGTTTACATTGCCGCATCACCAACTCCAAAGCGCAGGCCGAAGAACTCACGTGCCACACGTTTGTAAAAGCATACCGCAATCTTCGTAAATTCAATTTCACCTGTAAATTCGAAAGCTGGGTACATGTCCTGGGGCTTTACCTCACACTTGATTTCATGAAAGCCAAAGGGAACGAGGACGAGCCCGCCGACAGCCTGTACTTTTTCACTGAAGAAAACCGGGCGCAATTTCAACAAAAGGCCGGGCAACGCCTGTTACTGCGTAAGGCCATCGCCCAACTCGGCAGAAAACAGCAAGCGATTCTTTATCTGAAATATTTTGAAGACTTGACCTATGAGGAAATCAGCGAAAAACTCGGCTTTTCGGAAAACAGGGTCAAGGCCATTGTGTATAAAACCCGACTTTATTTAAAAAACAAACTTTCCGCATGGGGCTATTTTTCATAACCAATAAAAACCAACGCCGGTTTCTGCGTATAATTGAAGAAGACTTCAAAAAAGGGTTGCTCGAAAAGGACAAAAAAACGTTTCGGGAACTGATGGACATCGAACCGGAAAATCGCAAGTGCCTCGCCCAGTTCAAACACCTTGACAAAGAGTTGCGCAATGAAGGCAAAAAAAATATTCCACCTGTTGATATATTGGAAGAAATCGCCGAACGTTGCGAGATACGCTACACCAAATGTCATTAATTTTCGACCGTCTCTCCTTTGACCGTCAGTTTATACCCTACGCTTTTTATGGTAATAATTTGCACCGACGGATCATTTTTCAGGTATTTCCGTAAGGCGGCAATGTAGGTATCAAGGCTTCGCGAATAAATAAAACTGTTACTGTCCCAATGCCTTTCGAGAAGAAAGCTCCGCTCCACCACTTTACCGCGCTCCAGGCACAAATCTTCCAATATGCCGTTTTCTTTCCGGTTCAGATGAACCTGCATGCCAAAACCGTGCAATTCGTTTTTATCCACATCAAAATAATACTTCCCGAGCCGGAAACCCTTGTTGTTCTCCACATCCTTATCCGGCAACGGCAAGACTTCGGGCGTGTATTTTTTACGGCGCATCAGCCGCAATTGCAGGCCAAAACAACACAGGATGACAAGCAACAAACCTGCCGAGCAGAACAATGTCCCCATCATGCGGCTAAAAATGCTGCTTTTCGTAAATTGTAAATTTGCCCGCAACCCTTCCGTTTCCGACATATTGGTAATAATGACATGCGTAAAAATATTTCCCGCCCCGCCATTCGGAACGGCCGACGTCTCCAACAGTTCGCCGGTAGCCGGATTAAATCGCTCAATGACAAAAGAAATAGGAATGCCCTTGTCGTGCAGGGCGCCGGCAAAAAGGTCGGCGAGGCAATGAATATTCAACGGCAACACCTGCTCCCGCAATTCATAAAACGCCCTGTTGATAAGCGTTTCCATCGAATGGCCATACACATTGTCATAAAACACCGTATCGGGTTGAGGACAGCGCCTGATAATTCTTATTTCTTCCGCGCCGCAGCTTTGAATGGTAAAATCGCCCGAATGGACAAGGCCGCCTGCAGGCAGCCGGTACGACTGTTCTTTCCGGCATGCGTCGTCAAAGGCCTCATTAACCTCAACAATAAACTGATTATAAGATAATTGATAAGTATTATACAGCCACAATGACTGCAATATCAATAATGCACACACGCTAACCAGCAAAAGTACAGCGAGCGAAAAGGGTTGGGTTGGCCGGTATTTTTTTCGCGAAAACATACACAAAGATAACAATCTAAATCACTACAAAAATAATTTTTGACATAAAACGGCCGTTTTTTGACGTTTTTTAAGGATTGTCCATTCTTTTTGAAGCAGACGCTACGATTATTTGATGTGGAAAATTTGCATACCTGTTCAGGTATAGCCATCTTTGCATCATGAAAATAACAAACTAAATAAATTATTATTATGAAAAAAGTATTATTATTTGCTGTTTTATGCTGGATGACCGGCATGGCGGCACAAGCGCAGCAAGCCGACACTACTGTAAAGTTCACCACGTTCATTCACGATTTCGGTGACATTGTACAGAATGCAGGCCCACAAACGTATGCCTTTGAGTTCACCAACGTCGGCGCCGAGCCGATAACCATCCAAAATGTGTCTGCATCCTGCGGATGTACCACACCGGGTTGGACGAGAGAGCCGGTAGCCCCCGGCCAAAAAGGCGAAGTACAGGCTACTTACAATCCGTCGGCGGTAATACCCTTTGATAAAACACTCACGGTTTACACCAGCGGCGTGCCGGCGCAAATTGTGCTTCACATTAAAGGCCGGGTAGTGGCGCCGCCACAAGCAGAACCGCAACCGGCTCCACAACCCGAATAACGGCGCCGGTTGTTTCTATATGATTTTAAGAGGCAGGCCTTAAAGGCCTGCCTCTTTTTGCATGGAGGGGGGAGAATATTTTACTTAGTCAGTCAAATCAAATTTACTACTTCCATTGTGGCACACAGACTTTAAACGTGTATACTCTTGTAAAGGGTAAGAAAAAAGGGATGATTAAATTTCACGCAAAATTTGAAAGTTCATCTTTTATAAGGTATTAAACAAAATTTTGAGGGGTTGAAAAAGGGGAATTATTCTAATAACAACATGGATTTACAACGGTTTAATAATAATTTAATGCAATTGCAATATTTTCTCAATCAGCAAATTATATTTTTTTCCTAAGAAAATATTAAAAAAAGGTTGCAATTTGTTAGTCCAAAAGTGCGGTTATTTGAAAATAATTGTTTTAATTTGCGTTACGAAAGAAAAACAATATTTGTTTGACTGACTAAGCCAAATTTAAGACATTATTTACAATTTAAATTAACTTCTATGAAAAAAATCACAATGTTTTTATTATGTGTGGTATTTGCGAGCAGGGCGCTATGGGCGCAAAACGTGCAAATATCGGGTGTAGTAACCGACGACGCCGACGGTAACGGACAGGAACAAGATGAACCCACAACCCTCAATCGGTAACAAGCGCTCAAAAAAGCCCGGGACTTCGGACGGAAGTCCCGGTACTTTTGTCGAAAGTCTCGATACTTTTCGTAAGAGTCCCGGTACTTTTTGCGAAAGTCTCGGTACTTTGTCGAAAGTTCCGGTACTTTTCGCGAAAGTCTCGGTACTTTGGATGAAAGTCTCGGTACTTTTATCGAAAGTCTCAATACTTTTCGCGAAAACCTCGAACTTTTTTAAACGCCATCAGGCGGTTACATATTCAATATTAATTTCAAAAACAAACAGTTATGGCAAAAACATTTCCTGTTAAAGAGGCGGACTTTCTGGCTTTCGCCCTCAACATCGACAGCCAGTGCACCGCGCACGAAGGCGACTGGGTACTGAACCCCGGCCTGGTAATGAAGTTGCACACCCTCACCGTTGCGGCAAAAGCGGCCTACGAAGCAAACGCCAACCCGGAGGAAGCCAACCGTCGCACGGCGGCGGCCAAGGATGTACACTTCGGCGAGCTGAAAGTGTACCTGAGCACAGTGGTAAAAACACTGGAGCTCAACGAAGCGGTAACCGAAGACGATCTCCGTGCGATGGGACTTCCCTCGCGCGAACATCATTTTCACGAACCGTTGCCGGAGCCTGCCGACGCGCCCGAAGACAGCGTGGTATCGGGTCAGCACCACGACATCTCGGTATACGTGAGCACGCCGCAGCATGGCCCATGGAGCGACGAGACACAGGCCATCGTCAACTAAACGCACACGTGTAGAAATATTTCCTTAAGCTTTGGTTAAAAAAACATAGAATTGATTGGGCTTAAGGAAAGGAAGCCGCCCGGTTGGTTACAGGCGGCTTCTGCTTTT
>JAIRMK010000028.1 GCA_031258755.1 Prevotellaceae bacterium | reverse complement strand
TGTGCGTTATTGTTCCCTTCAAATACCGTTTTTTCACGTTTTAGCAGTTGAAGTCCCATATAGGCGGCGCCCAGATTGCCGGTGAGGCATAATAAGTCGGTGGGTTTTCCTCCATGGCGGTACACGATGTTTTCCTTCGGTGCGGCGCCTGTAGCCGTGACGCTCAGGGTAAGCCCGGTGAGGGAGGTTGATAGTGCCACGTTGACCAAGTCGAGGCCGTAGCGCGTGCATGCTGTGGTGATGCCATCGAAAAGTTCTTCCACGTGTTCTACGGAAAAACGTTGCGAGAGGCCTGCCGTAACCATGACTTGCGTAGGGTTTACATTCATTGCATATACTTTACTTATAGTAGCAATGATGCTCTTGTAACCCAAATGTTTCAGCGGGGTATAGGTGAGGTCGAAATGAATACCTTCAAGCAATAGGGAAGTGGCCGTCACGCATTGTTGCCCGTTGTAGTATGCGACGGCGGCATCGTCGCCCATGCCTTTGACAGTAGAAGGCTGTCTCGTTTCAACGGCTTTCGTAATATGGTCGAGTAATTTTACAGCGCCGAGGTCGGCAATGTCGGTGTGTTTTTTTGCCATGTTTAGAATGATGCGTTTTTAGGCGTGCGTGGGAAAGGAATGACGTCGCGGATATTCGCCATGCCGGTAATGAAGAGTAGCAGGCGTTCAAAACCGAGGCCAAATCCGCTGTGCTCGGCCGATCCGAAACGGCGTGTATCAAGGTACCACCACAGGCTGTCTATTTCCATCTTGTCTTCGTTGATGCGCGCCAGCAGCTTGTTGTAGTCTTCCTCGCGCTGCGAGCCGCCAATAATTTCGCCGATTTTCGGAAACAGCACATCCATGGCGCGTACGGTTTTGCCGTCCTCGTTTTGTTTCATGTAGAACGCTTTAATTTGTTTCGGATAATCGGTAAGGATGACCGGCTTTTTGAAATGTTTTTCCACGAGATAACGTTCATGTTCGCTTTGCAGATCGACGCCCCACGATATGGGAAACTCAAACTTCTGTCCCGACTTCAGCAAAATATCCATGCCTTCTGTATAGGATAACCGCGCAAATTCGGTGCTGCATACACCTTGCAGGCGTTCGAGCAGTTCCTTGTCATACATGTCGTTCAGGAACTTCAGGTCGTCGGCGCAATGTTCGAGGGCGTAACGCACCAGATACTTGATGAAATCCTCGGCGAGATCCATGTTGTCAGTGATATTATAAAACGCCATTTCGGGCTCTATCATCCAGAATTCGGCTAAGTGGCGCGGCGTGTTGCTGTTTTCGGCGCGGAACGTGGGGCCGAAGGTGTAGATTTGTCCGAGCGCCATCGCGCAAAGTTCGCCTTCAAGCTGCCCGCTCACCGTGAGGCTTGTTTCCCGCCCGAAGAAATCTTGTGTGTAGTCGATGGCGCCCTGTTCATTTTTGGGCGGGTGGTTTATGTCGAGGGTTGTTACGTGGAACATGGCTCCTGCGCCTTCGGCGTCGGAAGCGGTAATGAGCGGCGTGTGGATGTAGTAAAATCCCTGCTCGTTAAAATAGTGGTGAATGGCAAAAGCCATGGCATGCCTGATACGCAGTATGGCGCCAAAAGTGTTGGTGCGCGGGCGCAGGTGGGCAATGTCGCGCAAAAATTCGAGCGTATGACCTTTCTTTTGCAAGGGGTATGCTTCGGCGTCGGCCGTGCCGTACACTTCAATTTCGTCGGCCTGTATTTCTACCGGTTGGCCGCTGCCCAGCGACGCTACCAGCTTCCCGGTAACCCGCAGGCAAGCGCCTGTGGTGACGGTTTTCAACTGTTCTTCCTGTATTTTATTCAGGTCGATCACCACCTGTATGTTGTGGATAGTGGAGCCATCATTCAACGCAATGAACGCAATTTGTTTGTTGCCGCGTTTGCTACGCACCCAGCCTTTTACCGTTACAACGACGCCTGTGGCGCTTTTAAATAATTCAATGATTTTTATTCTTCCCGGAGTTTTCATACAATGATAACATTAACTTACAAAGGTATAAAAAAATCGTCAAACAGCAGTATTCTTCACAAAATCTATCGCTTTTTGCATATCTTCGTACAGGATGCGATCTTCCGGGAGGTAGGGTACCACTTTACGAAATTCGTAGAAAAAGGCTTCGAGTATCGGCGAACTTTTTTCCGGACGCCGGAACTCAAGCGCCTGTGCGGCATTCATGAGTTCGATGGCTAAGATGCGTTCCACGTTGTCGATCACCTTGAGCAGTTTGGTAGCTGCATTTCCGCCCATGCTCACGTGGTCTTCCTGTCCGTTGGACGACACAATGGAATCCACGGAAACGGGGTGGCTGTACGTCTTATTTTGATTCACTAATGCAGCGGCCACATATTGGGGAATCATAAATCCGGAGTTGAGGCCCGATTGGGCAATAAGGTATTCGGGCAAGCCGCGGAGGCCGAGAATCAGTTGTGCCGTGCGGCGTTCCGAAATATTGCCTAATTGCGATAAAGCGATGGCCAGAAAATCGTAGGCCAGCGCAAGCGGTTGTCCGTGGAAGTTACCGCCGGAAATCACCGCGTCATCTTCGGGGAACACCATGGGGTTGTCGGTTACCGAATTGATTTCGATAAGCACGATGCGGTTTACATAACGGACGCTGTCTTTCACGGCGCCGTGTACCTGCGGGATGCAGCGGAATGAGTAGGGGTCTTGCACATGTGGCTTGGCGTGGGCGATGAGTTCGCTTCCTTTAAGGAGGTTGCGCATTTCGGCGGCCGTTTCAATTTGCCCTTGTTGTGGGCGCAAGGCATGCAGCCGTTCGTCGAACGGGTCGATACAGCCGTCGAAGGCTTCGAGCGAAAGTGCGCTGATTTTATTGGCAAGTTTCAGCAAACGGTCACTTTTGAAGAGCGCCAGCACGCCGTGTGCGCTCATGAATTGCGTGCCGTTGAGCAGCGCCAGGCCTTCTTTCGATTGCAGTTTCACCGCTTGCAGGCCGAGTTGTTTCAGCACCCCGGCGGCCGGCTGTTTTTTCCCTTGGTAGTTTACCTCGCCTTTCCCGATGAGCGGGAGGAAAAGATTGGCTAAGGGCGCCAAGTCACCGCTTGCACCCAACGAGCCTCTGTCATATACCACCGGGAGTATGTCGTAGTTATAGAAGTCGAGGATACGTTCAATGGTGCTTGTCTGTGCGCCGCTGTGTCCCATGGAGAGCGCGTGCGCCTTGAGCAGCAGCATGAGGCGTACCAGTTCGGGCGCCAGTTCGTCGCCGGTGCTGCACGCATGTGACATCACCAGATTTTCCTGCAGGCGACCCAACTCCTCGAACGATATGTTTTTGTTGCACAGCGAGCCAAAACCCGTAGTAACACCGTAGATGGGCGCTTCGCTCTTTAGCGCTTTTTGGTCAAGGTAGCTGCGGCAAATTTCTATTTTTCGTCGCGAATCATTACTCAATGCCAATTGGTGTGGCTGTTCGAGCAACGTTTGTATGAGGTCAAGGGTTAATGGTTCGGATGAAATATAATGTGTCGTCATAAATTTTTTGTAAACAAGGGCCTTTTACAAAGGTAGCATAAAATATCCGATAAAAATAATCGTACCGATAAACTTTTTTTATTACTGCCAAACACAAATATTTGCTATTATGAAAAAAAATACTTTTGTATCCGATTGAAAAAAAATACTTACCTTTGTAAAAAACGATAGAATTATGGCAACGGCAAAAATAAAAGAACCAATCAAAACCACCGCCAAAAGCAAGACGGTAAAGGAAAAATTGTCGAAAGCAGCGCAATGGATGTTAGCGAATCCGGACAGGTCGAAAGATGTGATTATTTACGATAAATCCATCCTTTATAATTAATTGAATGAGGTATTTAATAGATACGAATATTCTCATCCGTTTACGAACGGATAACGCTCTAATTACAAAGGATATTTTTTACATTATTAAAAATCCTGAAAACCTCATTTATGTAAGTTCCATTAGTGTACATGAAGTTTTTGTGCTCTTGCAGGGTGGCAGATTAAATGTAAGCAAATGGGAGAATCCTAAGGATGTGTTTAATACCATTGAAAAAGATTTGTCGTTTACAATAAATTATGTCAAAAAAGAGCACCTGCTTACCTTTGCCAACCTTGAACCGGTCAAAGGACATAACGACCCATTCGATCGGATGATTATTGCACAAGCCATCACTGAAAAAATGCCACTCATTAGCAGCGACAGAAAAATGCAATACTACAAAAATCAAAAACTTGATTTCATTTTCAACGAAAAATAATGTAAACCATTATAGACCAAACAGGTCAGCCGGAGGCAATTTCTGTATTACCACAAGTAAACCACAGGTAATTTTTTGGTAAACCCTCTGTAAAAATAGACAAAAAAAATATTTTTCCCACATCGGAACAATCGGAAACGCAGTAAACTTAAGGGTAAACCTAAACTGTATCTAAACTGTATTTAGGCACTTTTAAACTTCTGAAATCCGCATTCCGCATGGGATGCCAAACTTTTCGGGCGAAGGATGGGGGTTAGCCCTATCTATTATGCAATCAAATTCAATGTTTTATTTTTGTATTTACTGTATTTGCTATTTCGTCATAATTTTATTGCTTCGTCAACGTAGTAACTATTGTCCCAGACAAGGTGCCAGATACCGATGAACCTTGCGTCCATGCACCCGATATTATATGATTTATCGTTATCATGCCCACGGACACCGTTCCTTGTGATGTCTGCGTCCCATTCATGGAGATATTATATTCCGAGCTATTTTCGTTGAACGGTCTGGTTATCGGTAATAGCTTGTTTCCCGACAGTGTCATGACCATGCCGTTTATGCTCAACTCATTTTCGCCCGACAATGTAACAATGGCATTACCACTTCCAGTTATTGGCACAGTGCCGAGTACTGAACCTCCCTGATTTATGCTTATCGAACCCACCTCCGTATAGTTGTAATTCCCCACATATTGGTCGCGCGGGTCGGTGGCCGTTTCGTCTTTGCTACATCCGGCCAGCAGCAGCATCTGCAATAGTGCCGATAGTAAAAACAGTTTTTTCATAATTATTTTGGTTTTAATTTATTATTTTTTTATATCTAAATCTTTCAATATAAATTGTTTTTGTTTCAAAATCAATGTGGTGCAAGAGTTATTATCGGCTACTGCACACAATTTTCCACATAATTCTTTTTGTGTTATATTCTCATTAATTGTCAATGCGACACAAAAACGAAAGGCGTCATGTGTGCCTGGGTCTAATGGTATTTTTTCGCCATTATTAATAAGCTCTCCACCCGCATCGTATTTGTCGTGTAAAATAGCATCCATATTACTTTCGCTTAAGTTAAAAGTCAACTTAGGAGTATTAGTCATCCCTTGTACGTATAATTCTCCGCCTTCTGAACTAATAATAATCTCTTGCATACAACCAAACGACACGAACTCCTTTTTTGCTTCTTGCGTCACGGGTATCTTTTGATGTTTTTCTCCTCCTTCCGCATTAACAAGTAAGGTCGTATGCCGTGGATCACGCCCTGTATTCGGTGTCCCACCAACGTTAAATTTTCCGTTGCCTGTACCTGATGTTGGGTTCACGTCTATCCATTCTTCCATAATTTTTTTATCTTAAAATTTCTTTATAATACTCTCCCAATATTATTTTACAAGATTCTTCATCCTTTTTTCCCATAGTATTGTTCATGTGTTTTCGTTTTTATCGGCATCCACACCTTGCTTCTTTTTTATTATACCATTTGGCGTTTCTGTACCCGTTTCTCCAACTGTACGAAATATGTGGGTTTGCATAACATTCATGTGCGTCTTTATTAAACCAAAAACATTTTCAAATGTGCAATCATACAATTTATTAAGCGCACTAACAGCATTCTTTATTTCTATTTGCATTTGAATAGTTTCTTTATTTTGTCGATGACTTTCCTTATAAAATATGAACGACAAAATAATCGCACTTATTGATAGAATTATTGATACAATATTTAATAATATATGAGAATCCATATCTTAAAATTTTCTTTCTTTCATCCATTGATACTCTTTTTCTGTATGTCCATTAGCCCACCAGTGGCTTTTTACTTCTATTACAATGATTTTATCTCCATCCAAAAGAAAAGGATCTAACTTTTCAAGAATTTGTCTTGCTGTCTTTCCCGTTTCAATAAACCACGTGGATTTTGACTGATGCCACCAATTACCATAAGATTGTATTGCCGTTATTAATTGTTCATATAGCGGCTCGCCATTTTTATTTTTTAAATCGTATGAGATGCAATATACTGCCATTTTACCTAATTTTTATTCATTTCCCGTGCTACTATTTTTTCCAATGCCTGAAACACATCTTTAACAGATGAACCTATATTTTCATTGCTTTTTTCACTAAACCAATAATTTATAGGCACATGTAAAACATCGGACATTTTTTCAATGGTTCCAATTGACAATGTTTTTGTTAATATGGCCTTTCTCAATCCTTGTGCTGTCATACTTATTTCCTGACAAAGGTTATTTTGAGTTATTCCATTCTTTTTCAATGCTAATTTTAATTTACTATCTATTAACATATTAATAATATTTTTTGATAAAAATGAAAAAAATGTTTCATTATTAATGAAATTATAATTACATTTGCATTATAAAAGTACAAATATATTTTCATTTAACAAAGGAATATGAAAAAAAATAATGATTTTTTTTGCGAATGGCTAAAAAGTATCCCATTCGGCGAATACACAGAAAAGACGCAACAGTTGGCAAACTATTGTGGTGTAAGTAAAGTTGTCATTTCTTTTTGGAAGAGCGGCAGAACTGCTATCAAGCCCGCCTACCAGCGGCTTATTGAAGACTTCGCCGGCAAGAAAATTTTTAACTGATAAAAACGGCATGAAATCATTCTACACATTGCCTTCAGGCACCATTATCACGGCACGGATACATAAATCCCTGCTACTGCACAGGGCTATTGTATTTCGTAACAATGGACAGCTGTTGTTGCTTCACAACACCGCTAAGGAACAAAACGAATGGGGCGGCAATATTATCATTGACACGCCCGAACGGTTTTTTGCTTCGCGCACGCTGCTAACATGCAAGCCCACGACGCTTACCGATGCCGAAATAATGGCTAAATACGAGCAATTAAAATGCCGGAAGTTTAATGCAATTACATTTAACTGCGAACATTTCATATCGCTTGTCTCTGCTGGAAAAAGACACTCCCCGCAATTATTGTTTTGGTCTGTTTCCCTGACTGTAGTATGCCTGTTGACTGGAAAAAAGATTTTTAACCAATAAAAAAATGGACATCATAATAAAAGACATCGCCAAAAATCGCCATAGTGGATGGTGCATTTTTGAACTCAAACGGAAAGGGTATCCGGAAATGTCGATTGTAAAAGGCGTATTCCATAACGCGGCAAACAACGCCTGTTATTGGGATGACTGTGTGGCATACCCGAACTACACGTGCGAAATAGTTGAATCTCCTACAACACAAAAAGCAAAATTATGACAGCCGCCATCTATCGTTATTGCAGCAACCCTTACAGCGTTCCGAAGCTTTACAGCAACTCGCGCTGTGAGGTGTTGGGGTTCTCCGGCCGGTGGGTAACCATCCGCCTGCTGGAGTTCTCTTCGCGCGGTCACAGGCCGGGCGACGTCATGCGCGTATTGCGCCGAAACATCCATATCACCGGCACCGCGCCGTATTATCTTGGCCGGAAGGTGGACATGTCAACCGTCCGGTTACCATATAAAGATTAACCAAAAAATAAAAATTATGAACTACAAACTCAAAAACGCAAAACTGCTATTCGACAAAGATGGCAAACTCGAAAGCATTACCACGACCGCCGAAATGCCCGGAAACTGTAAGGATGTGAGGAAGATACAGGTAGTAAGAAAAAATTATTATTGGACTGGAAAATTCGATAATTATGATTCTGAAATACAGAAAATATTACAGTTTGTAACTGCTAATGGAAGTCAAATATAAACATCATGAAAAATACTGCCTACTGTTACTGCCTGCTGCTACTGTGGCTGGCCGCCGGCTGCACCCGCACGTTGTACGTCACCAAAACCGTTACCGACAGCACCGCCACCACCGTGCGCTACATCACGCGCGACACGCTCATCCAGCTGCCGCCCGACAGCGCCGCCGTCCAGCTGTACCTCGAATGTGACAGTACCGGACAGGTATTGCTCCGGCAAATCGAAACCTTGAACGGACAGCTGATCGAAGCCCGCACCGGACTGGCCGACAATGTGGCAACCGTCACCGCGGCGGTGAAGCCGGCCGCCACCATCGAGGCCGCCCTCACCGACCGCACCACGGAAACCGTGCAACGACGCTCCGAAGCCGAAGTCATCATCAAGGAAGTGCCGCGCCAATACCGGTGGTGGGAAAAACTGTTTTTCTGGACAGGCGTGGCGACGGTCGCCGCCGGCGTATTATGGATAGTCTATACTTTAAAAAAATAACACGATGAAACAAAAACTCCCAAACAACTACACCAAAGTAGGCCGGCTTTCACTGCCGGTAGCAAAAACTATCCGCCGCAAAGCTGCCGACATTTACATTGACGATAACCATTTGCGGCATATCTTTATGAGGCACGATAAAGAATTGAGGGCATTGGGCTTCGATGCGCTGACTTTTGTCAAATTAGTTGTAAATAATTACAACCGAATTTACAAAGGCGCCAGCACTTCCTTGTTACTGGTCATCTACAACGGAAAGCCGAAAGTTACGGCCATTGAACTGAATTTGGTGCTCAAGCAGGGATTTTATGAGGTGAAAACGGCCACCATTGTGCGGAAAACATTCCTGAAGGAAGAAAAATTGTTGTGGCCGGTTAAATAAAAAAAGGGTTTACTTTTTAGAGGTGCCCTCAGTTCCTCGTGCAATAACCCACGCCCTGCACTTAATTACGTCCCTTTCAGATTTCACGTGGATCCGTCAGGGAAGCGGTATAATCAAAGTAAAACCCTTTTCACGGACAAAGATATAAAAAATAAATTAATCGGCTAAATAATGTACTTCGACCTCAAAGAACTTTACGCGGCTACCCGCGACGGACTGACGATATTTGAATATTATTTTCCAGACGCGGCCGGGAAGCTGACCGATCCGCGTCATAAATTCAAAATACGGACAGACGAAAAAACAGCATCCGCGAAATTGAGCTACTACCAAAGCCTGTGGCGCATTACCGATTTTGGCGACCAGTCAGCCATTAACGGCATGTCGCCGGTGGATTGGGTGATGTACCGCGAGGGATTGCAATATTACGACGCGCTCAAATTCATTTCTGAAGTCGTTTTGCACCGTGCGCCGCGCGAGGGTTTCCGAGCCGCTGTCCGCAAGCCCGGATATGCGCTCCGCGAGATGACCGCCGACGATAAACCCGGCGAATACCGCTTTGCCTTTCGCCAAACCCCCACCCCCGAAGAATTAAAGATCATCGGGCGCTATGTAACACCCGAACTCCTGGCCGAATTTAATTGCCGCACGGTGGAGCAGTACGAATATTGCGGCCACAGCGACAAACTGAAGCGGAACGTGGTACACATTTTTTCCGCTACGCCCGATTATCCCATTTACCTGTTCGATTACAAAACGTTCAAAAAGCTATACCGCCCAATGGAAATAGAGAAACGGTACCGTTTCATGTATATTGGCGAAAAGCCCAAAAACTACGTCTTTGGTATGGAGCAGTTGCTGAAAACCGAAAGCGAATTTAACCGCGACGACGAGGAGGAACCCGATTTGGTCGTTGCCGGCGATGGATCATTTCAACCCAACGAGGATGATACCGGCGCTGATGAGCCGAAAAAAGAAAAACGGATTGTTAAAGACCTGTTCCGCTGTTCCGGCGAAACCGACGCCCTCAACCTGGCGTCGTTGGGTTTCCATGTGTATTGGCTCAACAGCGAGAGCGCCACGATTGACGCCGCCCAGTATGCCGACATCGACCAGTATTGCGAAAACCATTACCAAATCATGGATTTGGACGCCACCGGCCAGCGTGAAGCCGAACGGAACGCCCTCCGCCATATCAACATCTTCAATATCGCCCTGCCCGTGTGGATTGCTGCCCGCAAAGACTGGCGCGGTAATGCCTGCAAGGATTTGAAAGATTTTATCAACCTGTCGGGAAAGAACAAGGACGAAACCGCCTACGATTTCCGGGTCTTGAAAACCAATGCCCGCCGCGCCCGCTTCTGGTCGAAAACAAAGGACAAACAGGGTAAACGTTCCTACAATTTCTCGATGGAAAATTTTTACTTTTTCCTGCGGCTGAATGGGTTCTACAAAATCGCAAAATCATACGTCCGTAAAGCCGATTACATGTACGTAAAGCTCGATGGTAAAGTGTTCCGCCTCATTGCGCCCGATAAAATCAAAAGTGAGGTCAAAGAGTTCACAAAACGCTGGATTGAGCGCAAAAAGATGATGAACATTTTGCCGCTCCTGGATAAAATCAATACATCCAACCAAATCACGGAGGCCAACATGGAAGGCCTGCCGGAAATAGACATCAACTTCCGCAATGCCTCGCGCAATGTGGAATACCTGCATTTCGCCAACGGCATGTCCATGAAAATAACGCCCGCCGAAATCAGGATGATCCGGCAGGATGATGTGCCGAACTATATTTTGGGTGCGCTGCCAATGGGCAACAAAATCATTTCGCACGTCCTTCCGCACACGAACATCCGCGTGCTCGATCGGCCGCCAATAGAAGTCACTGCCACGCCGGAATACCGGGCTCTACTCGAACGTCGCGACGCCGCGGCCACGCCTGAAGACCGCGAAGCCATGAACGCCGAACTCGCCGACTTTCCCGAACTTGACCGCTATATGGTTACCATCCACGACAATGATTTTGTTTTCGCCCGCTTCCTGCGCGACATGTCACGCCTGCACTGGCGAAAGGAAATGGAGCGTGGCGAACCCCTTACCGATGACGAACGCAAAGAGGAGCAGCTGGCGCTGGCCAACCTGCTATTTGTTTATGGCTACCTGTGCAGCGAATACAAAGACCCCGCCAGGGCGTGGGTGGTGTTCACGATGGATTATAAAATCAGTGAGGTCGGCAATAGTTCCGGGCGCTCCGGCAAGTCCGTAAAAACATGGGCTACGCGCTTTGTCCGCCCGACGTTCTGCGTCGGTGGCCGCGAGCTGGATAATGCCGACAGCTTCAAATTCATTTACGATGGATACACCGAATTTCACAACAACATTGAAGTGGATGACTTCGCCGAGTTTGGCCTGTTCGACTATTTTTATACCGAGATCACCGGCTTTCGCAAGATCAACCCAAAAAATTACAGCGCCTTCGATCTCGAATACCGGTACAGTGGCAAAATGAGTATTTCTACCAATTTTGAGTTGAAGAACACCGATGCATCAACCATCGCCCGCATCCTCTACGAGGTTGCCTCTGACTATTACCATGAAAAAACCGATAAAAATGACTACCTCGAAACCCGCAAACCCGATGTTAAATTCGGCCGGCAACTATACGACGACTTCACGCCCGACGAATGGCTGAAATTCTACAACCTGATGGCCCATTGCATCCAGTTACCCATGCGGTTTTACAAGATAAACCCGCCGATGGCGAACATTGTGCGCCGGGAACTGCGCCGCGAGATGCAGGCGGGCGTCGGCAAGACGGATGATTTCTTCAAGTGGGCAAACGTCTATTTCCGTCCCCGGCCGGAGAGCGCCGGCGATATTGCCCCCGCCGATGAAGGATGGTTCAACTGCTACATCGTGAAAGAATATGCCTATAAGAACTTTGTAGAGAACCTGTCGAGCAAACAACGAAACGACTTCCGTATAAACAAGTTCAAAGAACACGTGGAGGCCTGGTGCCGCTATTATGGATACACGTTCAACCCGCCGGATAAATTCACCGACCACCAAAACAAACGCATAATGAAGCATATACACGGAGAAATGCGCTCAATGGAATGTTTTTATATTGTCGCCAAACAGGACCTGCCGGCAGACACACCGGCATCACCGCCGGCCGTCCCGGCATTATTTGACCCGGATGATGATTTGCCCATATAAACAAACACCCCGTACCCCGGGGAAACAACAATATGAAACATGTAACTGTAATGGCACAAGAGGAAAAACACAGCACATTTTTACTATCTATTTTTTTTGTAATTTGTAATAAAATAATATAAATAAAAGAAAATCAATGAATTATAGTGCTACAAAATTTTTACAAAATAAATTGTCGAAGAGAAAATTTGTAATTTGTAACATAAATCTCCGTTACAAATTACAAGTCAGGAAATTTTGTAATACTTCTTGTAACGCTATAATGCGTTATAAAACAGCGAATTGTTGGCATTTATTACGATTTTTCGTTTTTTTCGGGAAAAACTTTAATACCGCTGTGTGTGAAAAAAAATGACTTTAAAAAATTACTGATATGGATTTTATCACCATCAAAGAGGCCCAACGGCTGATGCACCTGCGCCCATCGGCCGCATATACCCGCATTGCACTGGTGCGCGACGCGCTCGGCAAAAAGAAGCTCCGCAACGGCCGCTACCAGCCTGTTACCGTGCACGAGTTCTGCGAGTATTACGGAATACATCAGGATAACAAGACAGGTTTACCATGTAAACCATTATAGACCAAACAGGTCAGCCGGAGGTAATTTCTATATTACCACAGGTAAACCTCAGGTAATTTTTTGGTAAACCTTGGTAAACCCTAATAAACTTGCGCCTTTTAATAGAAATTCACACAAAAACAGCAGGTAATTCAAGGGTAATATTAATTCTTCTACGTTTTTTTATGGTTTTTTACGGTTTTTTATGCCGACTGCTGGTATTTTTTCCAAAATTTGCCAGGTAAACATCATAAACCCTTATAGACGTGTTAGGTAATATTCTTAAATTACTCGGTAAACTGTTTGGTAAACTATGGGTAAACCATGGTAAACCCTTTGTAAAAATAGACAAAAAAAATATTTTTCCCACATCGGAACAATCGGAAACACCAGTAAACTTAAGGGTAAACCAACAACCAAAGCAAAAATAAATTATACATTATATATATGGATGCAAAAAATTATACCTTAAAAATGACGCCGGAAATGGCGGAACAAATCGACACCGTATTAGCCGCACACGGATACAATGCCGATGGATTTTCTATCCGCGAAGCAATGGACAGGTTGCTTGAAATAGCCAAGTCCCCCGCACCGGATCCCGTCGCGCCTGTTTCGGTAACCGAAAGTCCGGAATATCTGCAATTGCAAAGCGAATTGAGCGCCAGCCGCACGCAACTCGACAGCACACAGACGGCCTACAAATCACTTTCGGAACAATATGAAAAGGTGGTGCAACTCCTGAATGACGCCGATGTGGAAGCCTTGCAAAAAGACCTTGACACGGCCCAGGCGCAACTGGCCGCCTCGCGCCATCGGGTGGATGAATTAACGGCCGAAGTGGAATCCGGCAAGTTACCGGGAAACGCCATCGTGCTGGAACTCGACGGCGCCACCGCCGCCATGCTATCCGAAACCTGTGAGCAGCTCGATGCTGCCGCTGGGCATTATCCGCAGTTGGCCGACTTCGCAGGCGTTACGCCGGGCGTGCTTCTGGTGTCCATGTTCCGCCGGTATGTCAAGGAACGCCTGACGGAATGGTTCTTTCCGCTGGCTGTCCTGCCGGCGGCGCGTATTGTAGAAATCGAAAATCAATTTGAATAAGATGATGAACTTAGCCACATTCATGCCGGCGCTGATGCCGCTAATAAAAAAAGGCTTGCCGAAAGTGGAGCCCGCGCTGATCGCGTTCCTCGCCAAGTTCCCGAAACAGGACAACGAGCAGGGAATAACCATGATGCTCGACATCGACGACAACAAGATATGGGTAACCATCGTGGGCATCAATAGCCGGAATGAAATTACCCGTATTATCCGGCGCGACCGCCTTACAATATTTATCGAGAATCTGCTAAAAAACATAAACAATGGGTCTACTAAATCTCAAACCTGAAACGCCGGGGCCGGCAGGTGCACGCGTGGAACGTGTAACCACCGCGCAAACCGATTCGCTGTTTAACTTCCAACCCGGAACGGTGGATGAGCTGGTGACTGACTTGCGCGAGCCAAAGCAGCTGTTTGATGTTCCCAATCTCAACGACGATGCGCCGGATCCGGCGCCGGAATCCCCGCCGACCGAAACGGAAATGAAGCGCGAGGCCAGCGTGGCCGCCGCACAGATTATTGATTTTGTGGACGGATCCGCCTCGTTTGCCTTGTCGTTTGTCGGGAAGAAGGACGCGAAACAATACCGCCTTGACGCCAGCAGCAAGCAAATAATAAAGCCGCACCTGGCCGAATACTTGAAAGGGAAATCGGTGGACATTCCGCCGGGCTTCATGTTGCTGTTTGTGGTGGTTATGGTTTACATGCCCATCATCCAGCGAGCCATGGACGACCGGAAGGAATGGAAGGCGCAACAGACGAAGACCGGCAATCCGGCGCCGGAACCTGTAACGCCTACCGAAACAGTGATATGAGGGCCTGTGAACTCATCGGCATTGTGGGCACCAACGGAACCGGGAAAAGCACGGCCGTAAAAAAAATAATTACGGCCATTGGCGGCCGGTCGCTCATCTTTACGCCACACGACAACGAATGGGAAGAATATCCGGTAAATGAACTGGCGTCGGCAGCCGATTTCAAATTCAAGGGCATTTGCCGGCACATCTTCCCGCTGTCCGAAACATTAGAGCGCACGGAAAAGTTTTTTTTCAACGGTAGCCTTGTCTTTGAAGAGCTGCGCGATTATGTGCCGGCAACCACACATTTCTTAATGCGCCGGTTTCTCATCTCTCGCCGCCAGCACATGACCGATATTATTTTCGTGTGCCATGGCTTTTCGGAGATACCGCCCGCATTCCTGACGTTCCTGTCGCGCCTGATCCTTTTCCGTACCACCGACAACATTGAGCGGCGGCGGCGCGAACTACAACAGTTCGACCGCCTCAAGCAGGCACAAGAGCGCGTAAATGAACGGGCACGAATAGAGCCATACTACCACGAAGTAATTAAGTTATAAATACTACCTTTGCAATTTTAAAATAACGTTATGAAAAAATACAAACAAAAGCCATTGGGTTTACAAATGTAGTTTCTGAGCTACTCTCCAATGGCTTTTAAGTCCATGCACCCGGCATAACTCAATACAAAGATACGACTTTTTTTACAATTCCAAAACTATGAGCCGTCTTATATCAAAAAAAGAATTACGAATAAGGTCGGGCTTGTCGGAAACGACATTCCGGAAATACCTGAATGTACGCTATTTCTCCGAACTGTCTGCTATGGGCTACCGCAAAACACAAAAAATTTTCTCGCCCGAACAAACCCGTTTTTTGGTCGATAAATTGGTAATTATTGACGAATAAAACCGCAGAAACCGACGGAAAGCAACGGAAAACAGCGGAAACCGACGGAAACCGCCAACCACTGCAATACGATACCTCATATTTGCATTTTAAAAACATTGAAATGTATAACCCATTTATGTTTTAAAGTGGATTGTGTAAACAAGTATTGTGTTGAAGAATAGGAATATTACAATAATCAATTCGTTGAATCCTTTTTTCCCTTATTTATTCACTTCCACTTTTTTCCGACAAAACTTTAAAATTTAAAAATATGTACAGTGTTTTAAATCGGACTTCTACAGTAAGCTACTTAGTGATAGCGCTTATTGTGCTTGTTATTTCCTTAACCTTTTTCGTGAAGAAAAATTATGTGACCGAAAAAGGTGAAACAGCAACAGAGACGACCCCCTCCTTCGTGGGCTTCAAGAAAAAATAGTATTAACCGTTTTATTTAAAAAAAATGAATATGAATAAAGTACCTTTTGGGCGATCTTTATCCGCCCGCTTCAATGGTGGCCGTCCCGGTTTTGAGGGATTGAATTTCACCGATGAAAAACGTTTGGCTGCCGCCCGCCGTGGCGTGCCCTTTTATGGCGCGTCGGCCGAAAATGCCGTAGATGCACTTAACAGTAATTTTACCGCAAAATATGTCATCTCCAACGGGCTCGCCACGCCTGCCCGCGTGGTATTGTGCCCCGGATATTTCGGCTCGCTGGACGAAATCAATGCATCGCGCAAAATAGGCGCCGACGCCCTTCTGGCTGAAGGCGACATAGTGGCTGCCGATGCTACCCACAAACTCACCGCGAAAGGAGAGCCTTACAACATCTCCGAGCTGTTGAACTTTGCCAAGTTGAACCCGCTCCGCTTCACGCACCTGAAGGTAACCGTGGACGAAGCCGCGCAACTCGAAAACAACATTGAAATTGTGTTCCTGTCACCGTTCCGCTCAATGGGCGACGCCCGCATCACGCCGGCGAACTACAAAACCGCCAATCAGACGAACGACAAAATTGCGGATATTCCGCTCCCGGACTTCCAGATGAGTGATCAGGTGTTAATGTACACCACCATTCTGCCGGGACGCACCGTATCCTTCCTGTGGAGTGTAGGCGCTATTTACAATTCTGCTGCCAACTTGCAGGAAGAATTTAAGCGCTACGAACAGGTATTGGCGAAAGCAGTCGCACAATAGTTTAACTTCTGTGTGATGAATAAGCGTGAAGCAATAAACAGGTTAAAAGACCTTGTACAGATCGCGGGGCCCGACCGGCTCCGCGCACTGTTCAGCAAGTATCACCTGAAAGCGAACCTGAATGTGTCGGGCGTCATCACCGGTGTGGAACTGCATGGCAAACCATTTTTCGCCGACTTTGCGAAAATGGTGGCCGACGCGCAACGAACTGTAGTGGGTTTCGACACCACCACAGGACAAGACCTTGGGATTCAGGCAGGCCCCACCAGTAGTATCGATGATGCGCCCACCGGTGGCGGAACAGATTGGAATAGTATATTTGGATGGGTTAATACCTTATTCAACACCGGTATAAATGCCTACAATGCAATTTCGGGAGGTGGTTCAAGCGGTTCAACCACTGTTGTACAGCCGGGCGCCAATACCCCTATTATTGTGCAGCCCAATGCCAACAGTGGCAGCGGCAGTAATACGGCGTTGTGGGTTGTTGGCGGGGCGGTAGCGTTGATTTTAATCGTGGTTGTAATATTCCTGGCCATGAAGAAATGAGGATAGTTTACAGAAATCTTTTCCCGCGCGAGACCTCGCCGGCGCTGGCCGACCTTCAGGAAGGCGTGATTACTGTCAATTCTCCTGTGTTCAACAAATATGATGACTTTACGAAGCGCTACATCCTGCTTCACGAAAAAGGACACATAAAACTAAATACGTTCAATGAAATAGCGGCCGACAGTTACGCCTTTGACGCCCTGGCAGGCACGGAGCCCTACTCGTTACGAAACAGCGTGAAAGCGCTTCAGACGGCCCTGCCCTTTACGCATCCGGTGCATGATGAACGTTTGCGCCAACAACTAATAAGGGCCTTAGCGTGGGACGCGGCACATGGTAACACAAACGCGCAAAAAGAATTAGACGAAATGAACAGATACGCATATTTTGAATATACTCCTTATCAAAATTCTGGAACAGAATCATATAACAGGTATATGGTTAACCTGCTCAACGAGACGTCGCTTTCCACCATGGCCGAAGATTTTAAAATAAGCACATCAACGCTCATCTTACTGTTCGGGTTTATTGTGTTCATTTTTGTGTTGATTTTTTTAACGAAGAAAAAAGTATGATAGCATCAGCAATTATAGCAGCCGTAGCCGCGATAGGGTCGGGCATAATGAGCCTGGTGGGCGCAAATAAAACGAGCGACGCGATCGAAGCAAGTGCGGCGGCACAGCTCGAAGCCTCAAAAATAGGCGCCGATGTAAATAAACAGTTATCCGACCAGAACGCCATTAACAACCAGTTTAACGGCCTGTTCGCGTTAAAGGAAAAAGAGGTTTCCATTGCTGGGCTACAAACAGGTGCGCTGGTGATCGGCATTGTAATAGCAGGTATTGTATTTTTAATTAAAAAGTAACTATGGAAGAAGAATTATTTTATGATCAATTGATCCCTGATGATGATCTGATCCCGGCGCCTCCGGAACCGATAGTGCCGGGGCTACTCCCCGAACTTCCCGAAAATCCGGTTTTGCCTGTTCCCGAAAAAGGGAAGAAGATAATCAAAGACATTATCGCTACCTACTATAAAAAGAATAAAAAGTATGGGGATCTGAATGTGTCGTATGATGCCGAGAACATTGCAAACATTGCAAAAAAAGTGTTGGCCGCAAACAATATAAATGTGGGCGCCGAGCAGCTGCAAACCGAGATTGAAGGGAATATCCTGTCGGGCGCCTACAAACTTTCAACCGACAATGACATTTTTGTGTACATCTTCATTGCCGGCATAGCCATAGCCGTATATTTTTATTTTAAGTCGAAAAACAAAAAGTAACTATATCTATGGATATTAATGACATTTACGCGATGCAGGAGGCGCAAGTTCTATCACAACACTCGTTATCCGCAGCCAAAAAAACGGCCGCATTAGTAAATACGCTTCAGTTAGACAGTGTGATAGCAGATGAGCAAAAAATAGTTGTTGTGGGTTTTTCTCTGCTTCTTATAGTGGCATTTGTAATTATATATTCTATTAAAATCAAAAAAAAAGCTTAAAATATGGGGAAATTTGGTAACATATATCCGCGCGGTGTGGTTATTGACTGGGAAACGTCGCCCACAATAATTCTTACCCCCCTTCCCGAAAAGGCGCGACCGAACGCGGTTTTTTGGCTGAATAAAAACGGTATTATCTACGAGAGTTTGCTGAGCGCTATTGCCAATACTAATAAAATACCGCCTGCATATATTGGACGTTCTTCATTCACTCCAACGTTAGACCACGTGTTTGCTGCCGGCGAAAAAGCATTTTACCACACACGTTTAAAGGGAAAGTCTGCGGTATACAAAGGAGAGATGGAAGATTCGCGTGTATACAAGAACTATTACCGCGTAAAAACCATCGACGTGCCGTATGCGCTCACTGTCAGCACAAAGCCGGGGGATCACTCCACCATTTGGATTTCAAAAAACGACCGTGCCTATGCCACCCGCAAGCTGGCATTGGAAGATAACATTACCAAATCCATCCCTTTTGATGCCGTAATCTCTAAAGTGTCTTCCATTTCGTCATTTTTTAAATCTTCATGGTTATGGTTACTGCTTGTATGTATTACGTTTTATTTGATTTATAAAAAATATGGAAAACAGCTTAAATCTCCTGGAAGCCGCGCGGCTGTACCTGCCCTACCGGAATAGAACCGGGATTGATGTAGGCGACATCATGCGGATGTACAACAACAATATTAACACTAAAACAGTAGAAACCATGTTTGAAACAGGAACAGGTCTGTCGGGCGCTTCAAGCGTATATGACGCGCCGCGAAAAACACACAGACGCAACAATAAGCGCATCGACACGAATTATTACTATGCCGATTTGCCCGATTATTATGACTGGGACATTACCGATGCCCAGGCAATCATGTACAACAGGTATCGGGAAATACACCGGATGAGCGTTGTAATTCGCCTGCTGCTCTTTATGTCGCTTGTATTTTTGCTTGTGAAAATTGCTAAAAAATAATTTAATTTCTAAAAATATGAAAAATAAGAAAATGATTTGGATTGCCGTGGCCGTGATGGCCATTGTCGCGTATTTTGTTTTTTTTAAGAAAAAGGATACCGACACCACGACTAAGGAATAAGTAATGAAAAAAGGCATGTTCATCCTGTTGATAGTGATTGTTGCGGGTTTCTGCATATATTACTTCGTGTTCCGCTTTGATCCATTGCGCGATCCTGCCGAATTTCCATTGAAAGTCGGCAGCAAAGGCGCAGAAGTGGCCGCCCTGCAGCAGGCGCTTAATGCCTATCTGCCCACATCGGTATATGCGCACCTGGCGCCGCTGCCGGTTACCGGGATATATGATGAACAAACGGATAACGCCGTGCGTGCGCTCTACAGCACAGCACTGACGCGTGATAGATACAACGAACTTTTGGCCTTGATTACCCCATGAGTAAACAACATAAAATAATACTGTTTACTGCGCTTGCCGTTGTCTGCATCGGGCTCACCGTATTTTTCGCGTTGAAAACAAGAGAGCGGAAAAAACAGGAGGAAGAAACAACCGGGACAGTGTTCCCCATTAAGGTTGGCGATCGGGGTGAGCACGTCCTGAAGCTCCAGCAGGCGGCCAATGAATATATGCGCCGCTACCCCGGCTCGTTCACCGATACGGAACCGCTTGCGGAAGACGGGATTTGGGGCGACAAAACAGAAGAGGCACTATACTACGCCTTTGGTGTTAGCGGTAGTGTTTCTGAAGAAAAATACAAGGCGATCATCGCATTATTAATCGAATAAAATTAAACATTTATGCTTATATACGAAAATAACTTGTATCCGTCTATTCGTACGGCTTTTGTGGAGAAAGTGAAGATTATTTCCCAAAAATTAGGCATTGATCCTGATTGGCTCATGGGGGTCATGTGGCAGGAAAGCCGGTTGCGGCCGAGTGCGAAAAACAGCATATCCGGCGCTACGGGCTTGATCCAATTCATGCCTGACACGGCACAGGCATTAGGCACCACCACGCAAGCGCTGGCCGCCATGGATGCCGTTACGCAACTCGATTTTGTGTATAAATATTATGCGCCCTATTCGGGACAAATACACTCATTCGCCGACACTTATTTTGTCACCTTTTTCCCCGCCGCCATCGGCAAGCCGGATGATTGGGTATTGCAGACAGCGAGCCTGTCGGCCGGAAAAATTGCGACACAAAATAATATATACGACGTAAACCGTGACGGGAAATTAACCGTTGCCGAAGTGAAATCAAAACTTCCGAACATTGACGCGATAAAAAAAAAGTAAGCAGCTATGACTTTGCCGCTAAATTTTATGAAAACTTTTTTTATGAATATGAAGCTATGGATAAATATTTAAACTGGGCAATCGTAGCGCTTTATCTGCTACTTGCCTGTTCATTAGGGTACAAATTAATAACAAACAACTAAAGCCATGAACGAGATCGCGAACAATAGTAATATGTCAGGATTATTGAATGAGCCTGTTTTTGGAAAATATACACTTAAGAGGATACTTGTAATCCTTGCTGTCCTTATCCTGCTGTATTATGTTTACAAAATATTTATCAAGAAAAGTGCGGAAGAAATCGCGGGAGAAAAGGCGACCGAGACGGTCTCAGGACTGTCCGTATCGGAAACAAACTTGACGTTGTCAAAAAATGAGATAAATCTCATTTCACAACAGCTATTCGACGCGATGGACGCCTACGGCACCGATGAAGATGCCATTGTTTCGGCGTT
>JAIRMK010000018.1 GCA_031258755.1 Prevotellaceae bacterium | reverse complement strand
GGCGCCTTCGGCTACGGTGAGCGTGAAGCGTCCGTTTGCATCGGTTACAGTGCTGTTTCGTGTGCCGCGTTCTACTACGTTGGCGCCGATAACAGTTTCGCCGGCAGCGTCGATCACCGTGCCGGTGATGGCAGTCTGTGCAAATGTGATAACAGGCAACAGAAACAGCCATAAAAATAAATGTACTTTCTTTTTAAAACATTTCATAATAATTTAATTTAGTGTTAGATTTTAAATTCATATGTGTTTATCCGATAACTTCCGGGATTTCTTCGCACCATGGGCCGGGCTCGAGGCGCGGGTTGACCCATGCGGCCGAGATGAAGATGCGCTTTCCCTCGTCGGTGCGTTCAAAAAAGAGGGTGTGGTGCAGGCGGGTGGACACCACCGTTTGGTAGCTGTCCTCGCCCTCATGCCTGATGCGTATCATGAAGGCGTGGTAGCGCGCGGGAGCTACGCCGGCGGTGGGCTGGTCGTGCTCGGGCTGTGCGGCATACACGGTAAACTCGTCGTGCAGCTTTACTATCGAGAGTACCGGCTGCTTGTCGGGGCGCGGCAGGGGTTGGTTTGCGTGGTGTTCGCGCGAGCGCAGTCCCATGAATTGGAGCGCCGCGTCGGGCACGTCGGTGTTCACTTCCAGATAGTCGATAAACGTTCCGAGGAAGTGTTTCAACTCGCCAAAGTCCTTCTTTTTGTTGGCTGCAGTGATGGCGTTCTTGGTAGCTTTGTCCAGATGGAGCTTGTAGGAGTTGTTGGCGTTACTTAGCAGCGTGTCGAGAGCGCTCTGCCGCTGGGGGTCGATGTTCCATTCGAGGTGCGCATGGCATTGCTCGTCAATAGTGTTTGCTTGTGCCAGGAATTGTGCGTCCGGCTTGTTCATGGTGCTTCTGATGTTCGACATATTTTTTGTTTTTAAAAATGTTCAGCGAATGATAAGGATTTACGCGCGTAAATTCACAATATTCGCGCGTAAACGGATAATTTGTGCGCGTAGATTCACAATGTTCGCGCGTAAACGGATAATTTGTGCGCGTAAATTCACAATGTTCGCGCGTAAACAGACAATTTGTGCGCGTAAATTCACAATGTTCGCGCGTAAACGGATAATTTATGCGCGTAGATTCGCAATATTCGCGCGTAAACGGATAATTTACGCGCGTAGATTCGCAATGTTCGCGCGTAAACAGACAATTTATGCGTGTAGATTCGCAATATTCGCGTGCGCTTTCGTTAAAGGAAGAGGGGATATAAGGTGAGGTTTTCATTTTTTTTGGTTTGACTTTCTAAGTCAAATTTAACCACCTATATTATAAATAGATAAGATAAACTGGGGGAAGAATTTTTGAGGATAAAAGCTTATTCTAATAATATAAATTAAATACCCACAGTCAGTTTTGTAAATTTTATGGGGTAAGAAAAGGGGTAAGAAAAAATATTTTTCTCAAAATCATGAAAAAATATAATGCTGAATTACACCATATTAGAAATTATGTTAAATATTTTTTATTAAATATTTGTTGTTATATTATTTTTTTTTCTTACACTTGTACTGTGATTTATAAATAATTTTGACTTAGAAAGTTAAATCATTACGAAATTTTAACCCGCACATTATCACAAACAAATAAAAACGACGCCGGATGGCGTCGTTTTCTGTCTCCTCCTGTAAGATTGCCTTTCGTAAGAAAGACACAGGGTTTACAGGAAAAACTTGAAAAGGCAATGAGATGTTAGTTGCTTCTTTTCACAATCCAATTTATTTATTGTGCACTTCTTATTTTGTAGTGATATACGCGGGCGGTCCAGCAAATCAGGATCAACAATAGGGTCATCAATAGGATAATTAAAGCCGGCATATACCGTAGTTCCCAAACTCATCAATAAGGCAAAAGCCAGCGCGGTGAATAATGTTGTCTTCTTCGTTTTCATAATAATAAATTTTAAAAGATTTTTACGAAAACAAAGTTATGTATTAAAACCCTAAATTGTACCTGTACAAATGTGATAACGATATGGACATCTGTTTTATAATTATTTAACAACAAATATCTTATAATTTTAAAATAAAGGAAAATATGGACAGGCGGATTTAAGGTCTGCAAGGTCAAATTTTTGACATCAAATCTTCGATATCTTCCTTTTCATGTATGCCCATTTTTTTCCGCAATCGCGAACGCTTTTTATAAATGCTGTCAAAACCAATGCCCATAATGGTTGACATGATACCTGCGTCGAAGCCCGCACGTATCATGCAGCACAATTGTATGTCGTCGGGCGTCAACACCGGATAGCGGGATACTAATTTATCGGCAAAACCATTGAACAGTTCATTCACGGTAGCTATTAACGTTTCGCGGTCGGCCGCATCAAAGGTCAGTTTATCAACCAATGTATGTAATTTGATTTGTATTTTTTCCGGATCGGTTTTCGGATGTTGCATGAGCGCTACGAGTTCTTTCGACACATCCAGGCGTTTCAACAAAAATTCTTTGAGGCGCGCCTCATTTTTCATGGCCACCGTTTCGCTCTTCAATAATTTTTGGCGGTGACGGCTGCGGTGCAGAAAAAAAATTAAAACAAGCACCACAATGCCAAGCGCAAGTACGAGCAGCAAAAAACTAACATACTGGTGGTTGGCTTCTAATCGCATGGTTTTATTTTTCCATCGTTCGGCATTGTATTTTTCCTGAATTTCCAGTACATTATTTTCGTTTTCCAACGTATTAATCGAATCTTTCAGCAGAACGCATTTATCATAGTATTCCAAGGCTTTTTTTAAATTTCCTTCCTCTTTTTCTATGAAATATAAGCATTGGTAACTCATGGCCTGGGAATAAATGCTATTGACCCGAAGCCCTTTTTCAAGCGCTTTACAGGCATAAAACCGCGCCGTTTCCCACTGCGCCTCCTGCAAATACGCATCGCTTAAAGAATTATAGGCCTGCGCCAGTTTCATGTCATCTAACGGAAGGTTCATACATTCCTGTAAATAGAGTTTCACCGCACCCGGTTTTTTCAACTTCGTATAAGCCATACCCAATACAATTAACGATTGTGATAAGAGAATGGTATCACGAATATCCTTGGCGATTTGCCGGACTTTTTGTGCGTGGAATACGGTGCTGTCATATTTTTTTATCACATGATAATTTAATCCCACGCTTATCAGGGCGTATCCTTCATTTTTAAAATTTCTGACCAGATGAAAATAATTTGCCGATTTAGTAAAATGTTCAATGGCTTTTTCGCTGAGATTTTGCCGCTGGAACAAATGTCCCATTTCACTGTTTACCAATCCCAGCAAATTAAGTTCCGACAACGCCTGTCCTTTTAATTCCACGTCCATATAAAGTTGCATGGCTTCTTCCGACATGTTGGCGTCATGATAAAACCGGCCTTGGTAAAACAGCGCTTTGGCTAACTGTTCGGGGTAGCGGTCGGGATTTTTGGAAAAGAATTCCACCGCTACGCGAATAAGTGTATCGGAAGTAAGTTTTTTACGTGTTTTTTCCATTGCTTCGGTGTATAAAAGACAGTAAACGGCATGTTGTTCTCTCGACAAATAGCGCTTGTCTTCGATGTGTTGAAGTATATGCCATGCACTGTCGGGACGAGTATCTATAATTTTCTCGGCCAACACCAACTGATGGGCAATTTCTTCCGAATAATACACACAAGAATTTAATACTGTTAAAAAAACGCCAATACAAAAATACCTCATTCTATTTTTTTGAAGGATAATCAAGCGTGTAATGCAAGCCTCGGCTTTCACGCATATCCTGGGCGCTTCTTATAATAAGATATGATACCTTAATCATATTTCGTAATTCGCAAAGATTTTGCGTTAAGATGGACTTACGGTACAGGTCTTCCGTTTCTTTAAAAATGATTTCCAAACGGTCTAACGCTCTTTTCAAGCGTAAATTCGAACGTACTATCCCCACATAGTTGCTCATGATTTGTTGCATTTCCTTGTAGTTTTGTGTAATGAGCACCATTTCTTCGGTATGGGTTGTTCCACCGTAATCCCAATCGGGGATGCCGGTTTGTATATGGCATTCCTGCAAGTATTGCAGGCTGTGTCGCGCTGCTTTGTCGGCATACACGATGGCTTCCATCAGCGAATTAGAGGCCAACCTGTTTGCGCCGTGAAGGCCCGTAGAGGAAGTTTCTCCAACAGCATACAGGCGGCTAATAGAGCTCAGCGCATGTGCATCAACTTTAACCCCGCCGCAGGAGTAATGGGCGGCCGGCACCACCGGGATCATGTCTTTGGTAATGTCGATGCCCACACTCAGGCATTTTTTGTGAATATTCGGAAAATGGTCTTTAATATCGGCGGCGGCTTTGTGGCTTACGTCGAGATACACAAAATCGCTGCCGCTTAATTTCATTTCATTATCAATAGCCCGGGCTACAATATCACGCGGGGCCAGCGACCCGCGCCGGTCATATTTATCCATAAATTCTTTCCCGTGCTGCGTTTTCAGTATGGCGCCAAAGCCGCGCATGGCTTCGCTTATGAGAAAGGAAGGACGTTCGCCGGGGTGATACAGGGAAGTGGGGTGAAATTGTATAAAGCTCATATTTTCAACCACGCCTTTTGCCCGCGAGACCATGGCCACGCCGTCGCCGGTTGCTATAGGCGGATTGGTCGTCGTGTGATAAAGATTGCCCAGTCCGCCGGTTGCCAAAACCGTAATCCGCGACAGGAACGTATATACTTCCTGTGTTTTCAGGTTAAGGATATAGGCGCCGTAACACTCGATATTTCCATCCCGGCGGCGCACTTCTTTTCCCAAGTGGTGCTGGGTAAGCAGGTCTACCGCAAAGTGATGTTCAAGGACATGGATGTTCCGGTGTGTTTTTACTCTCCCGATAAGGGTTTTTTGAATTTCATAGCCTGTATTGTCTTTGTGGTGCAGTATCCGGTATTCTGAATGGCCGCCTTCGCGCGCCAAGTCATAATATCCGCTCGAGGTGCGGTCAAATTTAACACCCCAGTGCACCAATTGTTTGATTTGCTGCGGCGCATTACCCACGACCAGGCGCACGGCTTCTTCATCACATAATCCATCCCCACAGACTAACGTATCCTTCACATGTTTTTCAAAATTGTCGGGCTCATACATCACAGAGGCGATACCTCCCTGTGCAAAGGCAGTATTCGTTTCATCAACCGTTGATTTACATACCAACACCACATTGGCATAGTCGGCCACTTTAAGCGCAAAACTAAGGCCTGCCATACCGGATCCTATCACTAAAAAATCAGTTGTACGATTCATAATTTTAACCTAACAAATTATTATTTTGCGTTTGCATCATATAAAATATGTCGTTGGGTAATCCGGGAACGGCGGCGGCGGCTACAGCCAATTGATCGCACCGTTCGTTAAGCGGATGTCCCGCATGTCCCTTCACCCAGATAAATTTTACTTTATGTTTTCGATAGCTTTTCAAAAACCGTTGCCACAAATCGGGATTTTTTTTGTTCTGAAACCTTTTCTTTTCCCAATCAAATACCCACTTTTTTTCTACGGCATTCACCACATAAGCAGAATCGCTATATACGGTAACGTCGCATGCTTCCCGTTTCAATGCTTCCAAGCCGACAATAACGGCCAACAGTTCCATGCGGTTATTGGTCGTGCAGGCATACCCACCCGACAATTCTTTACGATATTCGCCACTCATCAGGATTGTACCGTATCCTCCCGGTCCCGGATTGCCCGAGGCTGCACCATCGGAATATATTTCCACACAAGCCATCAGAATTTACGACAGTTTTTCCGTATTCACCGGTTTCATGGCGTTGGTTTGGAGTTCGGCCTGTCGCTTCCGGTTGTTAAAAATATCACAAGCAGTATACAAGGCCATGCGGAACGAATCGGGCGAGGCTTTACCGGTACCGGCAATATCATACCCCACCCCATGGGCAGGCGACGTACGTACAAAAGGCAAGCCGGCCGTATAGTTTACACCCGAATCAAACGACAGGGCTTTAAAGGGCACCAAACCCTGGTCGTGGTACATGGCCAGGATAGCATCAAAACGACGATAAGACACAGCGCCAAAAAAACCATCGGCAGGATAAGGGCCAAAAGCCAATATGTTCTTTTTGTTTGCTTCCGCAATCACCGGAATGATGACGTCTTCTTCCTCCTTGCCAAGCAAACCACAATCACCGGCGTGCGGGTTTAACCCCAATACCGCAATGCGCGGCCGGCGAATCATGAAGTCATTTATTAAAGTTCTGTTCAGCAATTCCAGTTTATTCAAGATATGCGCTTTGGATAAGTATTTAGGCACCTCAGACAAGGGCACATGCCCGGTCACTACGCCTATTCTCATGGTTTCGCTAATAAGCAGCATCAAATGGTTTTGTACGCCAAAAGCCGACGACAAATATTCCGTATGTCCCGGGAAGTTAAATTTGTTGCTTTGCATGGTATGTTTGTTGAATGGGGCCGTCAGCATTACATCTATTTTGCCGTTTTTCAAATCCGATACGGCCATTTCAAGTGCACATAACGCCGCACGGGCAGCTTCCTCCACAGGCTTCCCCGGCTCTACCCGCAAGTCGTCGGTTCCACAATTGATATTGATAATGTTCACGCGCTTGGGATGTATGTCCGAGATGTTGTTTATACTGTTCAGGCTAAAATTTTCCATCGAAGGAAGAAGTTTCCGATAGTAGGAAGCAATGCGTGGAGATCCGTAAATAACCGGCACACACAATTCATTTATGCGATTATCGGAAAGTGTTTTTAAAATAATTTCGTAACCAATGCCATTAATGTCTCCATGTGTAATTCCTACACGAACCTTCTGATCATTCATAATATTTATTTGTTAATCATTATTATACAAATGTACATAAAATTCTCAAAATCATTTAAAAAAAAACAGTTGTTCAAATCCGAACAACCGCTTTTTTCTAAAATTGCATTATTTTATTTCATCCAAATTTCCACACGGTTATTTAATTTACGACCGGATATGGTGAAGTTTGTTTCCACGGGATTGAAAAATCCTTTCCATGATATCGCTATGTCATCGGGCGCTATGCCGTGAACTTGCAGATAGGTGCGTACCGCTTCCGCACGACGCTCCGAAAGGCGTTTGTTGTATCCTTGCCCACCGACATTATCCGTATAACCGATGAGGTAAACTTTTTCACCCTGTTTTAGAAGATTTATTACTTCTTCCAATGTTTGCGCTGCTTTTTCATTCAAGGCCGCACGGTCGAAATCAAAGTAAATAGCGGCGACAAAGGTTTCTGCTACAGGATACAATTCAACAGGCACATTGACTTCCCTGTCTTCTGCCGAAGTCACTATATCCCGTACAACCGCCTGATAGCCTTCCGCCGTCACTTTTACACTGTAATTCGATCCGGCCACGGCGTTTATACTGAATTTCCCCTGTTCGTTTACTTTTCCCACTTCGGTTACGCCGCGCGTGGCATCGGTAAGCGTAACTACAGCCGTGGTTACAGGTTTTTTGGTGTCAGTCCTCACGATAGTGCCCGACAGGGCAAACACTGCCGGCGCCGATGGTTTGGTCGTTGTTTTTTCGGTCACCGGCGTTTTCTTAACCGGCGTTTCTACAACAGGTATTTCCGTAACAGGCGTCCCTTCTTCCTTTTTGGGTTGGGGCGTTTCTTCTTTTGTTACTTCCTCTACCACCGGCTCCGGTATCACTTCTACTACCGGCGCTACTACAACAGGAGTTACCGGTTCAACTTCCGGCTCCGGCGTTGCTTCCACAACTTCTTCTACCACCGGCTCTGGTATAATTTCAGGCTCTTCCGTTACTGCAGGTTGTTGTTCTTCTACCGAAACAACCTCAGCTACGACCTGTTCAGACGCAACGGCAGGCGCCAACGGCAAAAGTAAAATGTTATGCGTCAAAGATTGTCCGGGACCCTTCGCTACATCAAAATCTTCCGTTACCGGGCTGTATCCTTCATACTCTACCGTCAAACGATAGGTGTTTCCCGATGCGATGGTTACATCAAGCATTCCTTTTTCATCGGTTTGCAGCAGATTGTCTATGTCGGTATCTTTAACCGTCAATCTCACCGGCACCGCCAATGGTTGAAGGGTTTGACTGTTGCTCACATATATTTTCAAGTCCACCGGGTATTCTTTATTCTCTGCCGTGGGGTCATTTTCATCAGACAAAGCCAATATCGGAGCCAGCACCACGACGTCTTCTTCATACTCTTCTTCCTGTACCGGCTCTTGTGGTTGAACTTCCGGCTCGGGCTCTGCTACCACTTCCGGCTCAGGAACAGGCGCTACAGGAACAACAATTTCCGGCTCGGGCTCTGCTACCACTTCCGGCTCAGGAACAGGCGCTACAGGAACAACAATTTCCGGCTCGGGTTCTGCCACCACTTCCGGCTCAGGAACAGGTATTACAGGAACAACAGGTTCCGGCTCGGGCTCGGGCTCTTCCACAAGTACCGGTACAGGAACAAGTTCCACAACAGGCGTTGTATCCACAGGCTCTTCTTCTATGAACAGTTCATCTTCCACCAGGGTTACCGGCTCGGGTATTACTTCAGCCACGACAACCGGCGCAATGGATTGCAATTGGAAAGTTTTCGATAATTTTTGATCAGGGCCTTGCGGCAAAACTATTTCTTCCTCACGCGCTTCATAGTCCGGCGCTCCGGTTGTGATCACATACGTGTTTCCTGAAGCCAGATAGAAACTAACCAATCCTCTACTGTCACTTTCAAAAATATGTTCGTCATCCGACCCTTTAAGCACTACCTTTACTTTCGCATCTTTTATGGGCTCAAAAGTCGTGTTATCGGCAACCAAACCGGTAACAGCCACCGGATATTCCGTTACAGCTTCCTGCGGCTGGTCATTGGCCAATACGGGCGTTAATACTACAACATCCTCATATTCTCCTTCCGCATCCGGCGTTACTTCGGGCTGTTCGGATACCGCTTCCGCTACGACCTTTTCGTCGCTGCCGGTTAACGGCGTCAAGTTAACATTTTTCGACAATTTTTGCCCTACTTCTTCACTTATTTTAAAATCTTCCACATAATACTCATATCCCGGAATGTCCACGGTTATACGGTATGAGCCGCCCGCCGACAAGGTGGCATAGAATAAGCCTTTACTGTCCGTTTCAATTACTTCTTCGGCATTGTTGCTTTTATCGAGAAGATGCAAGACCACACCATTCAGGGGCATGTATGTATGATTATCGGAAATGAAACCATGCAGTGCGGCAGGATATTTTGCGACAACCGGCGAGGCCACCGGCGTAGGGGTGGCAGGCACTTCCGACACCGTCAAAGGCTCATCGGCAGAGATAACGCCAATAGCTTCAGCACTAACATTTATAGGTGCGGCTTCGCTTTTGCGCGCAGGTATCACATCAGGCATGAAGTTCACCATATAGATATCATACCCGCCTTTCCCATTTATGCGATTTGAAGAAAAGTACAACCGGTTTCCGTCTTCCGAAATAGAATATACAATATCATCGGCGGGAGAGTTAACAGGATAGCCCAAATTTTCGGGTTTACTCCAATGTTTACCGTCAAATTCCGATTTGAAAATATCATAGCCGCCCATAGTTTGGTGTCCATTCGAGCTAAAATATACCGTGCGATTGACAGGATGTAACACTACACCGTACTCGTCTCCTTCGGTATTTATTTCGCTAACGTTGCGAGGACGGTCCCATTGGCCTCTTTTATTGCTTTGGGAAATGAAAATATCAAATCCGCCGACGCCCTCATAACGGTTACTCGAAAAGAAAGCCACCGACTTGTCGGACGATTTTGTCGTAGTGGCCAGAAACTCATAAAAGTCCTGCTCTATCTGCTGCTGGCTGCCGACATTTACCGTAAACCATCGTGTAGCCGCAGGGACACCGTTTCGATCCACCAGCGTTAATTCCGTCAATGTTTCTTTTTGGGGAAGCACAAATGACTGGTTGGTCTCCACTGCCGCTTTCCATCCGTTGGAAGTACGCTCGGCAGCGTATAGCCTGTTTTTTTCAGAAGAAAAACGTTCGAAAAAAAGAACTTCATCACTACCTGTAACAATCGGAAAATATTCTATACTTTCCGTATTCATTGCAACGCCCATGTTTTCTATACGAATATCTACCGCGTCGCTCATTAACTCCTGTGCATATCTGCATTCTTTGATTTTTGCACTAATAATGTTGCTCCAGTTCGCCTCATTGCCATAGTTCCTCGCCGCGATATTATAGGATTCAACGGCTAACTCAAACTCCCCTCTTTGTTGATAAATCTGGCCAATTAAGAAATGTATGTCTTTAAAAGCCTTCTCATCCAACAGCAGCGCTTTTCTCAGAAACGCTAAAGCCTGTGCATAATTTTCTACATACAAATACGATTTCCCAATAGTGTAATTCAATTGCGCGCTTTGCGGATTAAATGCATTGGCTTGTAAAAAGAGTTTCAACCCTTTCGATATCATATCCATTGCTTTTGCCTTATACCGGATGTCCATTCCTTTTCCCTCCAGCATGGTTTCCGCTTCAAAAAGAAAGTTTTCACCTTGTTCAATCGCTGATAATGCGTTGTTTAAATCATTTTCACGATCCGGAAAATTACTATGTTCAAACTTGACATTTTGGGCTGAAATACTCGTAGTCACCATAAAAGTGACGATCAATAATATCCATTTTAGATTAAAAATGTCCATAAACTCACTTTTTATTAAATAATAGACAAATA
>JAIRMK010000144.1 GCA_031258755.1 Prevotellaceae bacterium | reverse complement strand
TTTTGCAGGAATGTGGAAAAGAAATCAAATCCCGGCTTGTTCCGTCCCGCTAATAAATGCGACACGCCCGACCGCTGGATACCCATGAGGTCGGCAAATTGCGCAGGCGACAGTTGCTCTGCCTTAAAAAAAGTAGCTAACCGCTCATTCATTATTGTAAACTTTTAATGCTACAAATGTAAATAAAATTATGTTTACAATAATAAACAATATGGATTTTACATTTGTGAATTTATTCCATAACATCATCTAATATATTCATATTACATTTCTAGTAAATAGATATAAAATACTGATAAATAAGTTGTAATATTACAAAAACAGAGTAAAAACAAGCGTTTTAGCCCCAAAGTCATTTAAATAATTGAAGTAAAACACGAATTGACAAAATTAATTGACTGATTTTTATTAATTTATATTAGATTTACTAAACTGTTTACTGTTGTAAATTATCTATTCGGTTCACAACAGTAATTCGTTAAGAAATTATCATTTTTCATCTACTTTTATTTAGATTTTTAATTTATAATGTTTATTATTGTAAACTATTGCTTATTTTTTCTTGCCCCTATTCATTGTAAATACTTCTGCGTATCTTTGCAGACTATGAAGCCCGATATTCTTATTGACGATTATACTTATGCCCTTCCCGATGAGCGTATAGCCCGATATCCGGAAGCGGTGCGCGACCGTTCGAAATTGTTGTATTATAACAAGGGCGCCCTTGCCTCCTATCGGTTTGCGGAACTTCCCAACTTGTTGCCCGACAATACGCTGCTCGTGTTCAACAACACGCGCGTAATTCCTGCCCGGATGCTGTTTAGCAAGCCTTCGGGCGCTGTGATTGAGATTTTTTGCCTCGAGCCGGTCGTGCCGGCCAACTATGAGCAATGTTTCGGCACTACCGGAAGTTGCGTGTGGAAATGTACAGTGGGAAACCTTAAACGGTGGAAAGACCAGGCTGTTTTACAGAAAACAGTAGCCGGAGAAAACACTTTAACTGCCGAAATTGTAGGAAAGTACGAGGATTATTTGCATATAAAATTTGGCTGGACGGGCGGCCTTCCCTTTACGCAGGTGCTGGAGGCGGGCGGCGTCATTCCCATACCGCCATATTTGAAGCGGGAAGCCGAGGGACAGGATACCGTGAGGTACCAAACCGTGTATGCCCGCCATAAAGGCTCCGTAGCGGCGCCCACCGCCGGACTGCATTTTACGGATGATATGCTTAATGAATTAAAGTATAGCGAAAAAATAAGATTAGGGGAAGTAACGCTTCATGTTGGGGCTGGCACGTTTCGTCCTGTAAAAACGCCCACCATCGGGACGCATGTCATGCATAGTGAGCCGTTTTCCGTATCGCGGGAGATGTTGGCGCAGTTGCAGCAACACACGGGGCCTGTCATGGCCGTGGGCACCACCTCGGCACGTACCCTTGAAAGTCTTTATTGCCTTGGTGTGCAGTGTATTGAAGGTAAAAAACCGGCACAGGTCGCTCAATGGGAGCCTTACAACGACATAAAAAAATATGACTCCCGGCAAGCGCTGGCGGCGCTCATACAATACTTAGATGATTGTCAGCTGAATACGCTATATGCAGCCACCCAAATACTTCTTGCGCCGCCCTACCGGTTTAAAATCGTGAACGGACTGGTTACCAACTTTCATCAGCCGCAAAGCACGCTGCTCCTGCTCATTGCGGCCTTTGTGGGAAACGACTGGCGCCGCATCTATGACTACGCGCTCACCCACGATTTCCGCTTCCTGAGCTACGGCGACGCGAGCCTGCTGTGGTCGTGATTATGCGATACCCGACAAAAACTAACCATTAGCCATTAATCACTAAAATACTAATTAGTTAATCCCTAATACAGCGTACAGAGAAGCCGATGGAACGGGTGTAGTTGCTGCCGTTGCGGGCCACGGTAGCGTACTCATAGGCGAAGGCCCGGTTCCACGCGACCGAGCTACTAGTGGCTGACGAACTCCAAAAGCGGGCGTAGTGGCCTCGAAGGTTGAAGTAGGAGCCATTGGACTCGCGGATGCCCGCCGGCAGCACCCGGAACCCATAAACGTCTGTACCAGAAGTGGAAGCATGATAATACCAACTCACATTGGTGTCATTATTACAGCCACCGGACGAACACGCACACTTCGACTTAGCATACTTCCCGGCATTCGTACCATACCATCCGGTACCACTTGCATTTTGATGCGCTGTACCGCTGCCCTCCATGGTATCAAAAATGACTCCCCACTCAAAATCGGTAGGTACATGCCAATTCGGCGGACAAATTCCGCGACCACTATTGCCCGAACCACTCGAAGTACGGCCATGATTTATTTTACAATTGGCAGTATTAGCTGCGCCGGTACAATAACTGCCGCTCGCTTCCGTCCACGCACCCTTACCGTCAAACGACATCGCCGTCTCCCACGAATATAACGCACCATACACATTACAACTGGCCAGGGTTGAAGTAGTGGAAGTATTTCCATTATCTCCGCCCGGACACCAGAAATACCCGATTAACGCCGTATTTTGACCAGAGCCGGTTGATGGCTGATTGGAATTCGCCGTCCACGTCAAACTACTCTGGTAATTCAAGTTCTGCCCCATAATCCAACGAGTGCCTATCTTCAGCACCGTATAATTCTTATTGTCACGCTCATCAGTTAAGGTTACATACGTAGAAGCGCTATAATCAGCGCTGAAGTTCGCAAACGTACCCACCACCGCAGGCTGCGTGAACGTACAACTGCCCTGCTCCTGATTGGTAGTGCACCCTTTAATCTGAGACGACACAGATACAATAAACGCATTGGAATTTTGCCACCCGCACGCCTCTGTGTGCGCCATCCGCACATATACGTACGTACCGGCAGAAGATTTCCCCTCCAAATTTGTGTAAGAGTCGCCCGTAGCGCCGGAAATCTCCACGCCATTCTCCAACCACCGGTAGGTGGCGCCGGAAACACCCTCCGCACTCGGTATCGTATAGGAAGTCGATGTACACACCGTTAAACCCTGGGCCGCACATACCACACTGCCAAGACTCAACAGCCCGGCCATTACTATTTTTGCTATCTTTTTCATATTCTTTGATTTTAATTTGTTTAAACTCATATTCCTATTTTACCCCCGCTATTCCCCTCACATTGGCCGGCAACGCCGGCTTCGCCAATCCACCCCGCCGCCGAACGACAATCCACCACCGGCACGTCCTTCGTCTTCGGCAAATCACAATAACCCATGCTGTGCGCTGTTAATGTTACCGGATATACACCGGGCGTGGCAGGCGCCGTAGTATTAAAAGGCGTCCCGGTGTGTGTGTCCGGATTAAAATCCGGCGCCCGCCATGTGTAGGTTATTACATCCGCATCAGGCGTCGAAGGATTTTCCGCTACCGAGAAAGATAGCTGCTGACCCCCCGGCAAATTATCGGGCACAGCGAAATCAATATATCCACTCATCGGTATACAGTTAATAAGCCCCGGCGCACCGGTAGCATCGGTGAACGATACTAAGGTGTAACCGTCGAGAATGTCAAAATTAGCTCCCGATGTTCTGTATATCATTTCGTTTTCTTTATTCTTCAACACAATATTGTAGCCCGGCGTACCGGTAAATGAAAGACGTGTAAGAGAAATGTATTCCCCCACCGGCGGGTAGTTCGAAGCATAGGCGCAGGCGCCGTGTAGGGGGCGGCTCTCAGAGCCGCCCGTACTAGCAGTAGCAGTAAGCAGTTGGACCGTAGCTGAAAAACTGCCCGAACTTGCGGTTTTTGCGTTGCCAACTACCCACACACCTCTATCATTCCCGGACACTTTTATCACCTTCCCCACGCCCGGCGCCGAGGTGGCGGTTAATGTGGCGCCCGCAGACAACGGCAAGCGTTTCATCACGCCAGCGTCGTTGTAGTCCACAAACACCCACACCGAGTCGCTCCACACTTCCACAGGCATAGGTTTCTTCCAACTCACGTCGAAAGTCACCGTCCCGGCGTCCATCTCAAGGTTCGACACGGTTACGCCGTTCTGCGCCGAAAGCACAAAAGGCCACAATAACAAAAACAGAAAGGCAAGCCCCTCCCTAACCCTCCCCCAAGGGGAGGGAAATGCATTCTTTCCAAAAAATTTAGTTGTCATATTGTATTAGTTATGAATTTGTCTATTATCTAAAAGTCTATTATCTGTTTTTCATTAACCATTAATCATTAACCATTAATCACTATAAAAAAGGGCCGCCGGCTTGCGATAGATGGAAAGAACAGAAAGAAGTAAAGAAGAAGAACTAATTGCCAGCAGCCCTTTGTCAATGAACAGTTAACAATGAATAATGAGTTAAGAGTTAAGAGTTAAGAGTTAAGAGTTAAGAGTTAAGAACTAAGAGTTATGAATTTTTCTCCGTTCCCCGACAATTAGTCACATTAGCATATTTGCCTTTCCATTAACCATTAACCATTAACCATTAACCATTAATTACATATATACAATAAAACAATATATCGCAAATATATATTACAATACATACCGAAAATAATTAAGAAATTAAGTGATTAGATACTTAAGAAAATTAATCTAAACTCGTAAATCAAAAGTCTAAAATCTTAACTCTTAGTTCTTAGTTCTTAGTTCTTAACTAAATAAGGGTAGCGCGAGCCTGTAGAATAATTTATTTACTTCACGTGGTATCACGAAACCAGATGTTTAAATAAATTAGGCCCACACTTGTCTCTTCTTAACAATAAATAAATTGGGTTTAAAAAAAGGAAAATGTGGACGCTAACTTCATTCCTCCTAAACATCTCATTAGAAAATTTCGTGATTTTCGGAAGCAGAGTACTAAAAGCGAGCGCCAACAAGTAATAAAAAGAACGAATCACATCTCACAGTGCAAATATACAACCATTTTTCAGAAATCCAACTATAAAGATGTTAAAATATGTTATTTTTTATTTAAAGGCTTGCCGGGAGCGGCGCAACGCTTCCAAGTTTAAACCGGCCATCACTGTTTCTTCTCTATGGTCTCCGGCGCGTGCCACGACGGTTCCATTAAAGTCAACTACCTGTGTATCGCCGGCATAGCAGCGTTCAGGCGGCCACTCCCCTTCCGGCGAGGTGCGGTTTACGCCCAACACGTAAGCCTGATTTTCGGTGGCGCGTGCCTGCAGTAACGTGTTCCATGCCTCGCGCCGCACCGCCGGCCAGTTGGCTACATAAATCAGCAGGTCATAGACGCAACCGGTATTGCGACTCCACTCCGGGAAGCGAAGATCGTAGCAAATCAGCGGGCAAATGCGCCAGCCGTCATACGTGACAATCAGCCGCTCTGTGCCTGCCGTATAATATTCCTGCTCCCGGCCATCGCTGAACAGGTGGCGCTTGTCGTAGGTGTGGTAGTGACCATCGGGAAAGACAAAAAACAACCTGTTGAAGAAATGCTTTACATGACGATAGCTAATACTACCAACGATAGCGATGTTATGGCGTCTTGCCGTAGCAGTTAGCCAAGCTACGGTTTCTCCGTTTTCATCCTCGGCCAGCCGGTCGGCATGCATGGAAAAACCTGTGTTGAACATTTCTGGCAACACCGCCAGGCGCACCGACCCGGGCAATGCGGCGATCAACTCCCCCGCCCGCTTCAAATTGGCCGCTTTGTTTTCCCATTCGATATCAGTCTGTAAAAGCGCTATTTTCATCATGGGTTGTTATTTTAATTCGCGCATCAACGGCCACTACCTGATTATTGGCAGCCAGCAACGGATTCAGGTCAAGTTCTGCAATTCCGGGGGCGGCGCAACACAATTGCGACACCCGCACAATGGCTTCGGCAAATGCCGCTTCGTTCACCGGCTCCTGACCGCGCACACCTTGTATGATTTTGTACCCGCGCAGGCTCCGAATCATGTGCAGGGCTTCAGATACGGAGCAAGGCGCGAGCGCCGACGATACATCTTTCAGTACTTCGACGAAGATTCCTCCCAGCCCGCATACGACGAGATGTCCGAAGTTAGGTTCCCGCTTGGCGCCCACAAACAGCTGCGTGCCGCTCAATTGCGGTTGCAGCAGCACGGCGGTGGCGCCATCTATCTGCATCATCCGTGCAAATTCTTCCTGCACCCCGCTGTCGCTTCTCACATTAAGCGTCACACCGCCAACATCCGACTTATGTACGGGCCCCACGACTTTCATCACCACCGGATAGCCCAATTCTTTGGCGGCCTGCACCGCAGCAGCAGAAGTGGCCGCTATCCGTTCACGCGCACGCATGATGCCGGCCGCGTCGAGCAGGCCCTGTACCTTATCCGGGGGTAAATAGCCGTCTGGTGCAGTCGTGATTATCTCGCTTATTTTAGCACGTTCAGTATCCGGCAAAATGTATTCATCCTGTTTTTCATCACTAATCCTGTATTGTTGACTTAAGACATTCACCAAAGTGCGGCCAAACAGCACTTCATCGGAAAAAATTATGCGGTTGTTCTTGACAAATTCAGGGAGTTCGGTGACGGCGTTGTGTGCCGACGGCAAGATGGCGTAAATGGTTTTTTGGGCGGTCAGCATGTGGCGGAGCAGCACGTTGCAGGTGCTCTCCACCTCGGTCAATCCCGCATTGCCGTATATTACCGCCACGGCGTCAATATTCGTAAAGTCGTGTTCGCAGGCGTCAAGGATATGTCCCAGTTGCTCAGCGGTGCCGGTAGCCAGGTAGTCGATGGGATTGGCTACGGACGAGCCGTGGTAGAGTTTTTCGAGCAGGGCTTTAGCTTTGGGACCTTCTATCTGCGGCACCTGTAAGCCACCGGCCGACAACACGTCGGTGAGCATTACCGCCGGGCCGCCGGCATGGGTGACGATCGCCATATTCCTGCCTTTCGGGAGGGGTTGCAGCAAAAGGCCTGCCGTCAATGCCAGCTCGGTGCGGCCGTAACAGCGGATGATGCCGGCTTTGCGAAACAGGGCGTCCACCGCCACGTCGGGCGTGGCCAGCGCACCGGTGTGCGAGGAGGCGGCGCGGCTGCCGGCCTGACTGCTCCCCGCTTTGACGGCCGTGATACGCGCACCTTTCCTGTTCAGCGACAGCGCGTGCCGGAGCAGCTTTTGCGGATGGCGGATATGCTCAATGTACAGCATTTTTACCGGTGCGCTTTGTCCGTGCACGTATGTTTCGTCTAAATGTTCCAGCACGTCTTCCACGCCTACCTGAGCGCTGTTTCCCACAGAATAAATGCTGGCAAACGGTAACCCGATGCGCAGGGCGGCCTGCACCAGAAATACCGCAGTGGCGCCCGAACCGGTAATAAAATCAACGCCTTGCGGCGAGAGCGGCGGAATGGCGCCGGTGAAAATTCCGGTGTAGTGGGTGTTCATCATCCCAATACAATTAGGCCCAATCAGGCTTCCGCCGGTTTCGTTGATGGTGTGCGCAATTTGCTTTTCGAGGCGGGCGCCGGCTTCGCTTTCTTCCTGAAAGCCGGCCGAGAAAATAATAAACCCCCTGGTATGTTTTTTCCGCGCCAATATTTCTACCGCCTCTACGCACGCCGCCGCAGGAATGGCCAGTATGGCCAGTTCCACATCGGGCAGGGCGTCAACGTCCGGGTAACAGCGGATGCCTTGTATTTCCGCACTTTTCGGGTTAACCACATATATTTTCCCCGTGTAGCCTTGCGCCAACAGGTTTTTGATGACATTGCCGCCGGGCTTGCCGGTGTCGGCCGACCCTCCTACCACGACTATACTTTCAGGATTTAGAAGTTGCGATGTGAGCATATTTGGTATATATTTTTGATGTCCTACAAATTAAAATTCCACATCTGACTGTGTACTATGCCGCTTCTGGAAGGGAACTGAATATCGTCCATTGTAATAAGAATTTTTTCGTAATGATCGGGTATCATTTCCAACGGCGCATATTCACGTTCCAGCGTTTGCTCATCGGCAAGTAGATAAGCCACCTGAATATATACTTTCCGGTCACCTTTTATCGCGACAAAGTCAACCTCTTTTCCCCGAATTGTCCCGACATACACCTCAAATCCCATTCGCCGAAGTGCGAGATACGCCAGATTTTCCAATTTATAACCGATCCCGTAGCCAAAACCCGGATAAAGCAAGTTTTTGAAAGATAAATCATTCACATAATACTTACAATTGCCCGAAATGGTGTCTTTCCCACGAACATCGTAGCGTTCTGCCTTGTGAAGCAGAAAAGTATCTTCAATAAAGCCGGCATAGTTGGAAACTGTATCGTAAGTCGTTTTTCTGTTTTTGCTCTTAAAATAATTGACAATATTCGTAATTGAGACCAAATTAGAGGCATTATTTACGAGATATATAAAAATATCTTCCAACAATCTGGCATCTTTGACACGCTGTCGCTGAATAATATCGCGCAGCAAAACCGTATCTTTCACTGCCGAAATGTAATTTCGTCGTGTTTCTTCATTCGGTAGCGCAAACAGTTCCGGCAATCCGCCCCTTTCAAGGTATTCAACGTATGTTTGTTTTGAAGGTTCCTTGCCGGTAATTCCTGCAAACTCGGCAAAACTGAAAGGAAAAATCTCAAACTGAACGTACCGCCCCGACAGTAAGGTCGCCAGTTCGCCCGATAGCATTTTGGAATTTGAGCCGCTGATAAATAGTTCACACTCTTCGGCAAAGTCCTGTGAGTGAGAATTCACAAAGCGTTCCCAGCTGTCAATGTTTTGGATTTCATCGATAAAGAGGTATATTTTACCTTTCGGCTGCAACTCTTTTTTGTAAAAAATAAGCAGATTTTCCAAGTCGCTGTATGTTTTCACAAAATCGAGTTCTAGATATTCCTTATTGAGATAAAAAATATTTTCGGGGGAAATGCCGCGATCAATCATCTGTTTGGCAATTTGCCGCAGCAGGTAACTTTTGCCTGCACGCCGCTGCCCTACAAGTACTTTTACCAACCTGTTACCGGTATAGTCCATTATTTTATCCGTATAATTTTTTCGGGCAAAACCCAAATCCGGAATATTTCCATTCCAAAAATTATACTTTCTCAAAGCATTAAAATTTCCTTCCATACTCGAAAATTCTGCCTCAAAGATACGAATTTTCTTTTATACTCGATTTTTTTATTTAATTTTTATCTCATCTACGATAAAGGCATACAAATTTGGACATTTTTTTCTAATTTTGCAGACTAAAACAATTTCAATTATGAAGAGAGGTATATTTCTTATTTTGTTTTTCTTGCTTTGTTTGAGCGAGGTTTGGGCGCAAGGATACCGTATTGAAGTATCTGTTGACGGCGTAAAAGACACCACATTGTACATGGCCATTTATTCGGGCACCAGCAAGTATGCCATCGATACGGCCGTGACCGACAGCAAAGGGTATGCCGTGTTTCAAAAGGATAAACCGCTGCACGGAGGAATGTATCTCATTGCCATGGGCGGTGTGCAGATCCTCGATTTTCTGATTTCCGACTCCCTCTCGCAGCATTTTTCCATTTATACGAATACCGATAACTATTACGAGTCGCTGAAGTTTACAGGCTCGCCGGAAAACACGGCGCTGCTCGACTTTCAGGCCAACCTGCAACAGCAGCAAAAGAAAATCAACCGGCTGCTTGAGCGTTCCAGAAATGACGAATCACAGGAGCAAGCGGTGAAAGACAGCATTGCGATTGTGGAAAAAGAGGTGCAGGAGTATATTAAGGTAAACCGGGAAAAACATAAAGGGAAATTACTGGCAACCATCCTGCGGGCGGCATTCCCGCCCACAGCGCCCGATCCCAACATCCCTGAGGGCACACCAAAGCGCGATTCTTTGTTGTGGGTGCATTATTATCAATTCAATAAAAATCATTTTTTCGACAATATTGATTTTTCGGACGCGCGGCTTATTTATACGCCCATCCTGAAGCCGCGGGTGGAGGAATATTTCACTAAAACATTGATGCAGCTGCCCGACTCTTTAATTCCGCAAGTTGATTACGTGCTGAAATTAGCCGGAGTAAATCATGATATGTACAGCACGGTGTTCAGCCAGTTGTTTAATAAATATGTAGAAGCCGAAATCATGGGCATGGAAAAGGTCGCCATCTACATCGGAGAGCATTACATTCTTACCGGTAAGGCCGACTGGATTGAAGGGGAAGCCAAAGAGAAGATTAAGGATTTTGTGGAACACAACCGCTATTCGCTGATCGGCATGCAGGCCAAAGACCTGAAACTGCAAAGTATTACAGGGCAATTTGAGTCTATTTACGACATCAACAGCCCCTATTTGGTGTTGGTGTTTTATGAACCCGATTGCGGTCATTGCCGGAAAGAGGTGCCCTTAATTTATGAGGTGTACAGGAAATATAAAAACAAAGGCGTGCAAGCGTTTGCCGTGTGCGGGGAATACAAATACGACAAGTGGGTGAAATTTGTAACCGAGAACAATCTCGACTGGATTAATGTGTGGGACGGTTATAATAAGCAGGACGACGTGTCGATTGGATCGCACTTCAGGGAGTATTATAATGTATATTCTACGCCGCAAGTTTATTTGCTCGACAAGGACAAAAAGATCATCGGGCGGCGGCTTAACGCCGAAGTGTTAACGCAAATACTGAAACACGAACTGGGCGAAACGACGGAGAATGAACAATGAATAATGAACAATTAACAATTAACAATTAACAATTAACAATGAAAGCACTCATAACTTATAACTCTTAACTCTTAATTCTTAACTCTTAACTCTTAACTAATGAAATACTTTAATCTCATCTTACTGTATGCCGCACTGCTTGTTGCAAGTGGGGGATGCACCACATCTGAAAAACAGACGTCACTGACACAATACGTAAATCCATACATCGGGACGGGCGACCACGGCCATGTATTTTTAGGCGCCAACGTGCCGTTCGGATTGGTGCAGGCAGGCCCGTCGAATATTCCGCAATCGTGGGATTGGTGTTCGGGGTATCACATTTCCGATTCGACCATTATCGGCTTCAGCCACATGCACCTGAGCGGAACAGGAATCGGCGATTTGGGCGACGTCAACCTGATGCCCGCTGTGGGAGAACCGGCCTTGCGCAGGGGAACGGCAGGCGATTATTCCACCGGGCTGTATTCCCTCTTCCGCCGCTCGACCGAAAAGGTGAAGCCGGGATATTATGCCGTGCACTTAGACCGCTACAATGTGGATGTGGAACTCACGGCAACCAAACATGTGGGTTTCCATAAATATACTTTTCCCGGCACAGCCGAGGCTAAGGTGATTATTGACCTGGACAACGGACAATGCTGGGACAGACCGGTTGAAGGTATGCTGGTGCAAGAGAACGACACGGTGATATCGGGTTATCGCTACTCCGCCGGCTGGGCCAAAGACCAGCGCATTTTCTTTACCGCTGTTTTCTCCAAACCGATGAAGCGGTTTCTCGTTTCCGATTCAACGGAAAACAAGCCCGGAAACACGTTACAGGCGAAAAGAGTGTATGGACAAATTTGCTTTGACATGGCGGAGCAAGAAACGCTGTATGTAAAAGTAGCTTTGTCGCCGGTGAGTGTCGGGAACGCCAAACTGAACATGCAGGCGGAGCTTTCCGGCTGGGACTTCGCACAAACCGTGAAGGCGGCCGATGATGCATGGAACGACGAACTGGGCAAAATCGCCATTACTGCCGGCGACGACCGCATGAAGCGCATCTTCTACACGGCGTTGTACCATACCATGATTGCGCCGTCGGAGTTTTGCGATGTGAATAACGACTACCGCGGCGCCGATGGGAAAATATATACCAATGCTCCATTTAAAAACTACACCACCTTTTCGCTTTGGGACACGTATCGCGCGGCCCATCCGTTGATGTCGATTATACATCCCGAAAAGATGAACGACATCGTGAACACTATGCTGGCCATTTACCGGCAGCAAGGCAAACTGCCGGTGTGGCACCTGATGGGATGCGAAACGGATTGTATGGTGGGCAGTCCCGGCATTTCAGTGGTGGCCGATGCCGTGCTGAAAGGGTATGACGGCTTTGACAAAGCGCTGGCCTACGAAGCCATGAAACGCTCGGCCATGCTCGACGAGCGGGGACTGAAATGGATGAAACAGTATGGCTATATTCCTTACGACAAGGGGGAAGAGGAAGGTCTTTCGAAATGCATGGAATATGCCATTGCCGACTGGAGTATTGCGCAAGTGGCGCAGGCCATGGGCAAGACCGACGACTACAACTATTTCCTCAAGCGGAGCAAGGCGTATGCCTGCTATTTCGATAAAGAAACAGGATTTGTGCGCGGCCGCTCGTCCAACGGAAAATTCAGGACGCCGTTTAATCCTTTTGAGTCGGTGCATCGCGACAATGATTATACGGAAGGCAACGCATGGCAATACACGTGGCTTGTGCCCCACGACGTGGAAGGGCTGATTGGCCTTTTCGGCAGCAAGGAGCGCTTCCTGCAAAAGCTGGATTCGCTGTTTGTGGCGGAAGGCTCGCTGGGCGAACATGCCTCGCCCGACATCAGCGGGCTCATTGGGCAGTATGCGCATGGCAACGAGCCGAGCCATCACATTGTCTATATGTATCCTTATGCCGGCCAACCGTGGAAAACGGCCGACAGGGTGCGGGAAATCTTGTCGGTGCTGTACAGCGACCAGCCGGCCGGCCTGTCGGGCAATGAAGACGTGGGACAAATGTCGGC
>JAIRMK010000081.1 GCA_031258755.1 Prevotellaceae bacterium | reverse complement strand
TAATTCGTTAAAATTCGTGTGCAACTTGTCTTTCTCGGACAGCACCAGCCGTTCTTCGGGGAGCGGCCAGGCGATGCCTATGTCGGGGTCGTCGAAGCGGATGCCGCGTTCGGCGTGGGGGGCGTACACGTTGTCAACCTTGTAGGTGAACACCGTGTGGTTGTCCAGCACCAGGAAGCCGTGCGCCATGCCGCGCGGGACGAACAACTGTCGCTTGTTTTCCGCACTCAACTCCACGGCCACGTGCTTTCCGAAGGTGGGCGAGTCGCGGCGGATGTCCACCGCCACGTCCAGCACCTTTCCCCGAATCACGCGCACCAGCTTGCTCTGCTCGAAGGGCGGCAGCTGGTAGTGCAGGCCGCGCAGCACCCCGTAGTCCGACCTCGACTCGTTGTCCTGGATGAAGTTCACCTGCCCGATGTGTTGTTCAAACTCGCTTTGTTTGAAGGTCTCCATGAAGTATCCCCGCGTGTCGGCGAATACCTTGGGGTCGATAATCCAGACGCCTTTTATGGATGTTTCCGTGAAAGTCATACTATCTATTTTGCTAATTCGAGGATATATGCGCCGTAGGCCGTTTTGTTGAGGGTTTCGCCGATGTCGCGCAGCTGCTGTGTGGTTATCCAGCCGTTGCGCCATGCGATTTCCTCGATGCAGGCGATGTAGAAGCCCTGTCGCTTTTGGATAGTTTCTACGAAGTTCGACGCTTCGAGCATGCTGTCGGCGTTGCCGGTGTCGAGCCAGGCGAAGCCCCGTCCGAAGAGCTCCACGGCGAGCGTTTGCTCTTCGAGGTAGAGGCGGTTGAGGTCGGTGATTTCCAACTCGCCGCGCGGCGAGGGGCGCAGGCTGCGCGCCTTCTGCGACACGGTGTGGTCGTAGAAGTACAGTCCCGGCACGGCGTAGTTCGACTTCGGATGTTCCGGCTTTTCTTGCAGGGAAATCACTTTCCCGGCAGGGTCGAACTCCACCACGCCGTAGGCGCGCGGGTCTTTCACGTAATATCCGAAGATGCACGCCCCCTTCGCGCCTACGCTTGCCGCCGCGCGGTGTAACATGCCAGAGAAGCCCTGACCGTAGAAGATATTGTCGCCCAGCACCAGTGCGCCGCCCTCGCCGTTGAGGAACCTCTCGCCCAGGACGAACGCCTCGGCCAAGCCGTTGGGCTGCGTCTGGACGATATAGTCGAACGACATGCCGAGTTGTTGACCGTCGCCCAGCAGGTCGCGGAACATCGGCAGGTCGCGGGGCGTGGAGATGACGAGCACCTCGCGGACGCCCGCCAGCATGAGCGTCGACAGGGGGTAGTAAATCATCGGCTTGTCGTACACCGGCATGATTTGCTTGGAGATGGCCTTCGACGAGGGGAACAGCCGGGTAGCGCTTCCGCCGGCAAGAATAATTCCTTTCATGAGATAAACGTTTTTAACATTCAAAAATATACAAAAAAAGTGATTTAGCCAAAAAGCCGATTGTTTTTAAGTCTTTCCGGACAAAATAAGCGCTCAAAATCAATGCCTATAGATTTTTGAGGGAAGAATATGAGGTTTAGCATCTTCATTATTGCTAAAATTAAAGGTTAAAAATTTTAACTTTCAATTATCTTTTTTATATTTGTGATGAATAAAAACCTTTAAGAAAGACAATATCATGGCAAATCCTGTAGCAAACTCACGGCATGAGCGTCTCACTCATTTAATTTCCGATTTCAGGAACAGGCAAGTGGATAAATTGACGCAACAGGCAGATTTGGCGCTTGAATCCTTTATTCTTGAGTGTATTCGTTTGCGTGAGTTGTATAAAACCTTGTGCGAATTTTCGGAATATAACAGCCAACAGTTGCTGCAATATCTCGAGCAGGCCCGCTGTGCCTATCTTGCACTGTATGGTAACAACAAGATGGTGGAAATCCATCATATCCGGATTCTCTACCTTATCGACAGCATTGCACACAACAGCAGTTTACTGGAGGAAAAATGGAATGAATACGAGGTGCTGTGCCAACAACTGGAAGAGTACAGCAGCCAATTAGTTAAGAGTTAATAACGAAAATAAACAAAATGTCATGTCCTAAAAAAAGTTGACAGGTTATTTTTTATTTGTTACGTTCCCGGAAAATTTTGAGGTTATAAAAACAATTCCTATCTTTGTAGCATATACCACTCTTGTTAACCATAACCACTGATAAAATGAGCTCTACAGACCTGCAAATTATTCAGAATAAGATTTATGAAGTCAGAAGTTGCCGTATTATGTTAGACAGTGACCTTGCCGAACTGTATCAAGTCGAAACCAAAGTTTTAAAACAAGCGGTGAGACGTAACATTGACCGCTTCCCTCCCGACTTCATGTTCGAGCTTAGCGAAAATGAAGATAACTCATTGAAAAACAGTTTGAGGTCACAAATTGTGACCTCAAACGAGCCCACTAAAGGCGGCTCCCGCTACATGCCATTTGCCTTCACGGAACAGGGTGTAGCCATGCTGTCATCTGTTCTCAGAAGCCCCACAGCAATAACAGTAAACATCGCTATCATGCGTGCTTTTGTCCTTTTACGACAAATGGCTACCGGATATAACGAATTATTAAAGCGGATTGAGGAATTGGAAGAGAGCACAGATGCCCAGTTCAGCGAAGTATATGCAGCACTCACAAAAATATTAAGTACGCCCACTCCTCCGCCACGAAAACCCATTGGCTTTATTACTCAGGCGTCAAGACAAAAGCAACAATGAAAAAATTCCTCACTATTTTCTTGCGTTTTTCACGCAATGAGCAATTAGGGTTAGTATTGTTATTTATGTTGGTGCTTACGGTACTCTTTGCACCTCAATTTTTTTCCCCGCCCGCTGCCGGCGCTTTTCACTATGATGCCATTGTACGCCGGATTGACAGTCTTACAGTTGCGGCCGACCCGCCATTATCTCCCTCGACACAGGCAGCAGTTACCAGGCAAACCCGCACCCCGTCCACACCAAAAACGGCCAATATACCCGCTGCACAACAGACTTACACTCCTTTTACCCGCGACAACCTCAGCAAGCCTGTTATTGAACTTAACACGGCTGACACTAACGCGCTCCGTCTTGTCCGCGGCATCGGCGCTTATTTCGCCCGCAGCATCGTGACTTACCGCGAACGGCTGGGCGGCTACGCACACATTCAGCAACTCCTCGACCTTCGGGGTGTAGATCCTGACCGCCTGGCACAATGGATGCCGCAACTCACCCTCGACACTGCCATGGTTATCAAAATCGATCTTGCTACCGCCGATGAGCAGACCTTACGACAACATCCCTACATCGGCTATTATGCCGCACGCGGCATCGTTCATTTTCGTACGACACAAGGGGCACAAGCCTGTACCCTCCACGCCCTGGTGGAAAACAACATATTAAATGACGACGCGGCACAACGGCTCAAGCCCTACTGTGAACCGTAAAATCATCCTTATAAATTATGGTAATGAGATTTTTTATATATTTGCTCCGAAATTAACAATAAGGAGAATGAATATATTCGAACAAAAAATGCCCACTTACGTGTATGCAAAAACAAATATAATCAGGTTGGTTGTCTTTACCGCATTGTTCGCCCTGGTCTTTATTAATATTTATAAACCTTTCAGTTCTTTCAATTGGTACAACGTGTCGGAGTTCAAATTTCTGATATATTCCAGTCTTATTATTTTAACCGGCGTATTGGTGGTTGTAATCAGCCGTATGGTGATGTATTATTGGGGACGGAATCATGAGATAGGGCTTGGGGGTTACATACTGTGGGTGCTGCTGGAAATATTTTTTATGGCGTTGTTTTTCACTGTTTATACGGCCTACTTAAATCCTGAACGCGACTATTTAGGAATATTCAGGGAATCACTAATCAATACTTCTTTAGTGTTATTACTGCCTTATGCGGTGCTGCATCTGTACTTTGCCTACAAGGACAAAGAAAGAAAGCTAAGCCAAATAGAAGAAGAACGAGCGGTAAATGCCGGCAAGCAAAACATCTATTCCTTTCATGACGAAAAAGGAGAGTTGCGCCTGTCGCTAACCAAAGAGAACCTGCTCTACATCGAATCGGCCGACAATTACGTGGAAATTTGGTATCTGAACAAGGAAGCGCCCACAAAATTGGTAGTACGAAATTCACTAAAGAATATTGAAACGTACTTGGCCAATACGAATGTCATTCGCAGCCACCGGTCCTATATTGTAAATCTGGAAGCAGTGAAAGTAATTCGTCGGCAAAAAGACGGCATTTACATGGAATTCGGCATTGAGCGTGTGCCCGACATTCCCGTTTCGGAGCGCTACAACAAAAAAATCACCAACTGGTTTACGGCCTATTCGGCATAAAAAATTGTAATGGGGTGATTGATTAAAAATTTTTTATAACTTCGCAAATATTAAACGGCTATTTTATAGCATTGAAACAACATACTGAACATATTGATTTTGAAAAGATCTATATCGCTCATTTTGCTAAAATGAAGCGGTTTGCCAAGGAGTATGTGCTGTCAGGCGAAGAAGCTGAAAACATTGTACAGGGTGTATTTCTCGAACTATGGGAAAAAAAAGAAATACTTTCCATGCCGGTTAATCTCATCGCATTCTTGTTTACGGCCGTGAAAAACCGTTGTTTAGACTATCTGCGGCACCAGGTGGTAGTGAAAGAAACCAAAAACAAATTGCAGGAAGAGCAACGGATCATGCTGAGAATGAAATTCAATTCGCTGGAAGCCTTTGACCAAAGCATTTTTTCGGAAAAAGACATCGAAACCGTGTTATTTAAAGCTATTGCAACACTTCCAGAAAAGTGCCGCGAAATTTTTATCAAAAGCCGCATCAAAGGAGAAAAACAAAAGGACATCGCCAGAGAACTGAATATTTCTATTCATACGGTGGAAACACAAATGAATATTGCTTATAAAAAATTGCGTACAGAACTAAAAAATTATCTACCGTTACTGCTATTCCTGTTTTGACAGGTTTTTAATTTTATTGACACTTAACCACTCCTGTTTTTTTTCATTTTCTTTTCAAGGTTTTTGTCTGTTCATCCGTCTATAATATATAAACGTAATATTAAAACATGGACGAAACATTAATACGGTATTTTAACGGGAAAATGTCCGGACGGGAACGGATGGAGTTCTTGCGTCAAACAGAAGCAGATAAACAGTTGAAACAACAACTCATCGATTTCCAGAATACGTATTCCCTGATGCACTTGATTCCTGCTGCTGAGGACCGACAAAGCGGGGTCACAGGATTCCGCCGCTTTGTACTGTTGAGACGACACAAAATCGTGCGTCGAATATTGTGGAAAACCACCGCTTATGCCGCTTCAGTAGCTATACTGATTATCTTTACATGGGACATCGCATCGCGGCCAATGCAAAAGGTTTCGATGCACGAAATGTTTGTGCCGGCAGGCCAACGCGCCCGCCTGATACTGGACGACAGTACAGTGGTATGGCTCAATGCACAATCGTCATTACGCTATCCTTCCCATTTTGCAGGCAAGGAGCGCAACGTGTTGCTGAACGGCGAAGCCTTTTTTGAGGTCAAGCACGACGATGCACACCCATTTACCGTATCGACAAAAGATTACAAGGTGACCGTACTGGGCACCACGTTCAACGTCCACAGTTATGACGAAACAGATTATACAAGTGTATCGCTCATCAGAGGCCGTGTAAAAATGGGCAATAGCACAGGGCAAGAAGTTGTCCTCCAACCCGGCGAACAGTTACTTTGTATAAATGGACACATGGATATGCGACATATTACCGATCCCGACTATTTTCTATGGAAAGACGGTATCTACAGTTTTACTAATGAACCGCTACGCAACATCATCTGTAAATTGGAACGTTACTATAATGTGCCTATCCGGGTAGAAAAGTTATCTATCCTTGATCACGAATACACCATCAAATTCCGGCAACAGGACGGGCTGGACGTGGCGTTACAGATGATTAGGAAAATATATCCGTTCAAAATTATCAAGAAAGACGACTACATTATATTAAAAGAATAAAAACAATACTTCACCATTAAAAAACCAACCAAAAAATGACAAAATTATGAAATTATCTTTTTTCCAGGCACTTGCCGGAGTTGCACTGATGCTAACAACCATTGAGGCCGGCGCGCAAAATACAGAAATTCGTTTACCAACAGACAAGCTGCCGATTGAACAGTTGTTGAAAGAAATCGAAGCGCAAACCAATTACCTGATTATTTTCAGCAACCGTGAAATCGACGTCAAAAAAGAAATTACGCTTTCTGCAGCTAAAGGAAGCGTATCCGATTTGTTGACACAAGCGTTTACCGGCACCGGTATTCACTACGAATTTGAGAAGGACTACATCATTCTGAGTAAACTTGTATCGGAAACAGCGTATGTTGCAACACCTGTTTCAGGGACGGTAAAAGACGTCAACGGCGAGCCTGTACCCGGCGCCCATGTGCTCGAAAAAGGCACACGCAATGCAACGACAACGGATATAGACGGAAAATTCACCATAAAAGTAACCGGACATAAATCTATCCTGCAAATTTCCTTTCTTGGATTTGTCACACAGGAAATTACCGTCGGGAACCAAAACATTTTAAACATACTGCTTACGGAAGACACCCACACATTAGAAGAAGTAGTTGTCGTGGGATACGGTACCATGAAAAAAAGTTTGGTTACCGGGGCCATTTCTTCCGTCAAAGGCTCGTCGTTGGAGCAGGTCGGCATTATGCGCGCCGACGATGCTTTAGCAGGCAAGACAGCGGGTGTACAAATTATCTCCAATAGCGGCCAGCCCGGCGCTGGTATTGACATTCGTATTCGCGGTGTTGGAACAAATGGCGACGCACAGCCAATTTACATCGTAGATGGCATGACGGTAGGCGGTTTGGAATACCTGAACACCGCCGATATTGAATCCATCGAGATACTGAAAGATGCCGCGGCATCGGCCATCTATGGTGCACGCGGCGGAAATGGTGTAGTGCTTATTACCACAAAAAAGGGAAGTGAGGGGAATGCTTACGTGTCGTATAATTTCTCGTATGGTATTCAGAACATCCAGCGGAAAATTGATGTACTGAATGCAAAAGAATATGCCATTATTCAAAACGAAGCGGCAATAAATGGTGGCAATCCGGCTCCATTTACACAGGAACAGATCAATTCCTTCAACAAAGGAACGGACTGGCAAGAGGCCTTACTGTATCGAAATGCGCCCACTATGCAACACAACCTGACATTCAGCGGCGGCTCGTCACATTCTGTCTATAACGCTTCGTTTTCCTACTTTGACCAGGATGGTATTTTGGCGAAAGGCAAATCGAATTTCAAACGCTACACGGGCTCTCTGAATGCGGAGCAAAAATTCCTTAAAGATAATATTCTAACCGTTGGCGAAACGATCGTCGTGTCGCGCATTGAGCGCCAGTCGGTAACACAAAACAGCAATGTCGCCGGCCCGCTGGTAGGCGCATTGAACATGGATCCGCTCACACCGGTTTACGACAGTTACCAGACCGACCCGCTATATGGCGGTTTCGGCGTTTCGCGCTATGTTTCGCAAGAAGTGGTCAATCCTGTGGCACGCATCTTCTTCTCGCACGGCCGTTCTTATTATACAACGGTCAAAGGCAACACGTATGCCGAATTGAAATTCTTAAACGACTTTAAATTTCGCGGAACAGCCGGCGTGGATATTACGTGGAACGGCTCATACGGCTATACGCCCCTGTACAAGCTGAATTCTACCACGGGGAATACTACAGACAACGGTGCAAGTCAAGCGATGGACGAATACCGGAATTTGAATTTTGAAGCGTTGCTATCATGGGCGCATACCTATGACAAACACGATGTGTCTGCCATGGTGGGAACAGAATTAATTCAGCGTTCCGGAACGTTTATTTCCGGTAACCGGAATGATTTGCTTATTGACAATGCCGATTATGCCTATCTGTCCATGGCGAGAGCAATCAACCCGGGCGTATCGGGCGGTGTATCGGACCCTTCAGCGGTATTGTCATTTTTTGCACGGGCAAATTACGCATACGACAACCGCTACATGATGACCGCTACAATCCGGCGGGACGGGTCTTCACGTTTTGGCACAAACCATCGTTTTGCCACGTTTCCTTCCGTGTCGGTCGGATGGAATATGAGTAACGAAGAATTTATGCAATCGGCAACCGACCTGTTGAACATACTGAAATTACGCGCAAGTTGGGGACAAAACGGAAATGAGAATATTTCTAATTTCAGATACCTTTCTACAATATCTACCTACGGTTTGGGCTATCCTTTCGGAAGCCAGCTGAACACCGACGCTTTGAGCGTAGGTGCAGCACCGGTAAGAGTGCCCAATCCCGACTTACAATGGGAGGCCAGCGAGCAATTTAATGTCGGACTGGATGCCACGGTTTTCAATAATTTATCACTGACTGTAGATTACTACATCAAAACCACAAAAGCATTATTGGTCACATCCCCCATCCCATTATTTTTGGGGAATGATTTTCCGGTGATGAATGCAGGCACTGTGCGCAATAGCGGGATAGAAATTGCGGCTTCCTACAATAAAAATATCGGGAAAGTGTCCATTGGTGTGGATGGGAACATCGCGTTTAATAAAAACGAAGTGACGTATGTGGGCTCATACACAAAATTTGTGGACGGCACAACTGTTCAAGGATTCAGTGGCTCTATTACACGAATGGAAGAAGGACATCCGATGGCCTATTTCAGAGGTTATCAAACCGAAGGAATATTTCAAAATTGGGATGAGATAAACAGCTACACCTATACAAATCCCGAAACGGGCGTGGTGTCGTTAATTCAACCGAATGCCAAACCCGGCGATTTCAGATTTCGCGATAACGACAACAACGGTGTAATTGATGACAATGACCGCACGAACATAGGGAACCCATATCCTACTGCAATATTCGGGCTCAATCTGAATGTGAACTATGCAAATTTCGATTTGATTGTCAATACCAGCGGCACTGCCGGATCGCAAATATTCAGTGTGCTGCGCCGCGTGGATTTACCCATGAGTAATTACGGTTCATGGGTGCTCGACAGATGGCATGGCGAAGGGACATCCAATACCATCCCGCGTGTAACGCAAAATGACCTTAACCAGTCGTGGTCGCGTCCTTCCGACTTTTATGTGATGGACGGCAGTTTCTGGCGTATTCGCAACGTTACTTTAGGCTACACGGTAAAAGTGCCGCCCCATTACTATATTCAAAAGATACGGATATTCGGTGCAGTCAGTAATCTATATACTTTCACCAAATACAGAGGCTATGACCCCGAAATAGGTGGCGGCGTACTTAGTGTAGGCCTCGACCGCGGCGTTTATCCACGTCCACGCATCCTGTCGTTCGGCGTAAACCTGTTTTTTCAATAACATTTGTGAAATATAGACACAGACCAAAAAATACAGAAATATGAAATACCAATTACATATCATAAAAAGAGCATTGGCACTCGTTGTAATAATATCTACAACGATATCCTGCTCCGAGTTGCTTGACCTTACGCCTCCCATGACGCAAGTAACTGAAAATTTTTATCTTACGGAAACAGACGCTTTCCAATCGCTTACTTCGGCCTATAACGTGCTTACATGGAGTGCCCCAAGCATCGCCGGCGGTAGTCCGCAGAACTGCGCATTCGAAATAATAAGCGAAATTCTCGGCGATTGCTGTTACGGTGGTGGCGCAAATGCTAACGATATTCCTTCAACCGTGCGCATATCGCAATTTTCCATTCTTGTTACCGACCCTGCGCCGGAAGCATTATGGCGTAAATATTATACAGGGATTTACCGTTGCAACCAATTTCTCATAAAAATCCCGGATATTCCTTTTGAAAACGAAGAGCTGCGTAACCGTTACATCGCCGAAGCACATTTTTTGAGGGCATACTATTATTTTGATTTGGTAAGGCTATTCGAGAATGTGCCGTTAATTCTGACACCGCTCACTCCGGCAGACTACGCACAGGTACAAGTATCGCCAATTACTGTTTACGAACAAATTGCCAAAGATTTACTGTATGCAATAGAAACATCCGACGAGTCGGGGATACCCGTACTTCCTAAAAATGCGACCATGATTCCGGCCACCGATAAAGGGCGCGTTTCATTAGCTGCCGCACAGGCTCTGTTAGCCAGGGTATGGTTATTCTATACGGGATATTACGGCGAAACAGAGATGCCGCTGGTTTCCCAATCAAAAATACTCGGCATTATCCGCGATGCGGTGAACAGCGGGCACGCCCTGTTGCCCGATGCTTACGCAAAAAACAACGGAGTGGCACAACTGTTTGACGTAACCAACAAAAACAGTACGGAGGGCGTGTTTGAAATCCAGTATTCCGCACTTTCCAAATGGGGTGATTGGAGCAATCGTCAAGGCTGTATGGGAAACCAAGCCGTAATATTATGGGGAATCCGAGACGTTGGCGCGCCTTATGCCGCCGGATGGTCTTTTGCACCGGTAAATAAAAAATTGTTCGACGCTTTTCGTACCGACGACCCACGCCGTTGGGCAACAATTATCAATGCCGAGAAAAGCACGATTGCAGGTGATGACGGCGAAGGGCTTACCTATACGAAAGGATATCAGAACACCGGCTATTTCTGCCGTAAACATACTCCGCTGACACGCAACAATGCCGGTGCAGGTTCTCGCGAATTGAACTATCCGAACAACTATCAATGTATCCGTTTTGCTGATGTGTTACTGATGGCTGCCGAGTTGGAACTGCTTTACGGGGAGAAAAATATGGCGTTTGAACATTACCGGAACGTACGGGAACGTGCATTGGGCACCGGAAATGCAGGGACAGTAACAGATTTAACGATTAATAAAATTTACGAAGAACGTCTTTACGAACTCGCTTTGGAGGGACATCGTTACTGGGACATTCTGCGGCAGGGACAAGCCATCGCGGCGCAAATACTCACGAACGGCGAACAGGGCGAATATGCCGTTACGTTCAATACGGTACGCAAAGGGTTACTGCCCATTCCACAATATGAAATTATTCAATCAAAAGCCTCATTGAAGCAAAATCCGGGATATTAATCTAACCATAAAAAAGTAAAACAACCATGAAAAAAAATAATTATATCGTTCTGCTGCTATTCATGCTGACGGTATTTATCGCTTGCACGCAGGAAGATCGACCTGTATTGGAAAATCGAATAATCGATTTGAAAATAATCGTGCAACCAGGAGAAAAAGCAAATACCTACGTGTTGTATACCAATTACAGTAATGTAATCGGATATTGGACACTGGGAAACGGGGTTGTCGTAGAAGCAGCAAATACCACGGTGGCCGAATACCCATTTGCAGGCAACTACACCGTTACGGTGTCGGCATACGGCCAGGGAGGACAAACCAACAAAGTGTCGGTGGTCATACCTGTCGTAAAAGACAATTTCGAACTGATTCAAGACCACGTTTATACATTGCTTTGCGGCGCGATTAACGATCCCAACGGCAAAACATGGGTCGCAGATTCTCTACTGCGTGGGCATATTGTGATGTGGAACGCCGGCGTAATTCCTACATTCGGCATGGGTGACGCACGGGCTTGCGCCATTGATGTGGCGGATAAAGGCAGCGATATGCGCATGGGCACTACGCTCTACAACGACGAAGTGACGTTTTTACTCACTGCCGCCGACGGCCCTGCCTTTCGCTACAACACAGGCGACGGCGCATGTCTTGTTTCCAATACGGCATCGAATGCTGTTTATAACGCATTTATGCAAACCTCGTCGTGGGCGCCCATCTCATCGGTACAAGCTAACAGCCTGCCGTTGCCCGCCGGCATTACGGGAGCCTATAACGGCGACTGGCAAGTGCAATGTACACCGCCAAAAGGCATGTCATGGACATTGGTAAAGGCAGCCGACGGTTCTTATTCCGTCAATTTTCCACCAGTAAGCAGCGGGCAGGGAGGTTTCCTTTTGTTTGCAACCGACTGGAGCTCGAGCTATCAAATTAAATCAATCACCGAAAATCGTTTGGTTGTTTGGAAAAAAACGGCGATTAACAACACTACCCGTCAGATTGTATTGATAAAAAAAGGCACTCCTTCGGGAGTTCCTTTATTGGCCTTACCCGAAAGTGAATAACATAAAAAATAAAAATGTCATGAAAAAAAACTTAAATATACTGTTATCAACCTTGCTGTTGATGCTTGCTGCGTGTGTGGAAGAAAACCTGCCCGACAGTAATTTTGCCATCATTATAGATGCAGCGCATTGCAGCGTGGAGGGAAGTTTTGTGCAAGGCTCTCCCTTGGGTACATATTGTAAAGTGTTAATTCCATACTCCGGAGCAAAAGGCAATGAATCTGTAACCGTGAAGTCCGAAAAAGTCAATGGCATTGAGATTGCACAGCAAACAGCAGTTCTTGCAAGCCAAGAAGGTGTGATCAGTGCAGTAGTCACAGGAACACCCATAGCATTAGAACCCACTTTTTTGCCTGTAACCGTCACCTTGAATAGTCAAACATACCTTGTTGGGGTGGAAATACCTGTGGCATCAGACCCTAATCCTAACGGGGAGGTTGTATTCACCATAGACGACACGCCGATTATGAATATCTACGGAATAACGGAACGCACGTTTACGGTTAGCCCGACGATGACCGGTGTTGTAGCAACCAATGTGCCGGATGACCTACTGATAGCGATTACACAAGACCTTGAACAAGGTTCGGGCACGATTACTTTTACGCCGTTGGCGGCGTTTCTCAGCGGCGATGTGACCTTTACGGCAACTTTTGGCGCACGTCCCGAGCAACAGAAAACCGTCTCACTGAACGTCTTCGGCAATGGCGATGGCAGTGTTGATAATCCTTACGAAATAAACACGCCTGAATTACTGGCAAAAACCGGCAGCAGCGCGGGACTTTCAAAAGCATTTAAATTATCCGACGACCTCACCCTACCGGCATGGACACCAGCAGGCACAGCAGCAAATCCCTTTGCCGGCACATTGGACGGTAATAATAAAACCATTACATTAAACATTAATGCACCTGCCGGTGATAACGTCGCGCTTTTTGCTTATTTGGGGAGCACTGCCGAAATTAAAAACTTAACATTGACAGGTACGATAACCGCACGTAATAATGTGGCGGCATTAGCGGCCAACAGCGAATCGGCGAATATCAGCAACGTTACATCCAACGTTGTTGTTACCGGCTACAATAATGTGGCTGCACTGGTTGCCGGCGGTTCCGGAAAAGACGCCAAACTTCTTGCTTTCGGCGAGGTTCTATCAGTAATCAACATCATGGCAGGCAACCAAAGTGCGACGGAAAAACTGGGTATCATCCCGACAGGAACCGAAGTAACATTCGATCCGGGGACTACGGGCACAAGTGTAACCTATGATAATACTACCGACGATATGACCGTTACCAAACCCAATCCGAATAACGACGGTTTTACACCGGGCGATATTCATTTCACCGTACAACTTGCGGCAACGGGCAGCGGGGCAAATGTCCGTTCCATGTCCCGCAGCATTAACGTACAATCAATGGCCATGTATGAAAGCGGCACCGGCGTGGACGGTGATCCCTACATCGTGATAAACGCGGCACAGCTGAGAATGACGATGGCCACTTACCCTTCGGCGCACATCGCTTTTGGGGATGATATTACAGTGACAGAATGGGAAACAGTAGCTTCATTTGCCGGCCACTTAGACGGGCAAGGACATTCGGCAACCGGCTTAACTGCTCCGTTTGTTAATATCAATACGGGCAATATATGGAATATAAAATTTATAAATGTAGATATCATCTCTACAACCGGTAATTTGGGCGCGGTTGCCCGCACCAATACAGGATATATTAGCAGCGTTGCAGTTGTGGGAAAGTTAGACTCTTCTGCCGATTGCCTGGGTGGTATTGCCGGTGAAAACAACAATGGAGGAACTATTATCAATTGCTATGTAAATGCGGCAATAACTTCTACAATGAGTGCAGTTGGAGGCATTGTGGGACGTATTAACAACGGATCAGGTTTTGCAAATACGACCAATGTCATTAAGAATTGCACTTCGGAAGGAAGCATTTCTATTGCAACCGGTAAATCTCAGGTTGGCGGTATCCTTGGCCGGAAAACAAATGCCAACAATAATACCGGCAAACCCGACAGTATAGTCAATTGTGTAAGCAAGATGGATATAACGGCATTAGGCACTTCAAATATGGCAGGAGGCATTTTCGGAGCACATCAGGCAAATAATACCAATCCGCCTATTCTTACCATTCAACAATGTTTATTTACCGGAACCGTTGTGGCCGGGAATACTGTAGGAGGTATTGGTGGTGTTTCTCCTGAAATATCAGATTGTATTGTTACAGGAACAGGTGCAAACGCAACAACCGCCATGTTGAGAATAACATCGGAAGGAAGCGGAGCTTCAGGAAGTACAGGCGGTATTTCATCGGCAGCTAAAGGTAATGTGACAAGGTGTATTGTGGCTAATATGAAAATTGCAGGAGCCACAATCAACTCAAAAAATTCAGCAGGAATTGTATCTGCACAAAATAACGGCACACCTGTTATAAGTGCATGTATAATCATGAATTCAAAATTGGATTCTCCAACCGCACGAGCCATAGCTGGTACGACTACAAGCCTGTCATTGAACAATAACTATCGCAGTAATGTGCTTAATTCGGAGAATGCGGATTTTTCGGACAATGACGCAACAACTCTTGATGGCGCCATTGCTTCGACTATAGATCAGGCCTGGTACGAGAGTATAGGGTTTGATTTCGCTACGGTTTGGGCATGGGATACGGCGACCAACCGTCCAAAACTGCAAAACACAGGCTGCGATCCAACGGTAAAACCATAATTCAAATGATTTAATTAAACCAAAAAAAATATAAATATGAGATATTGTCCATTCATTATTTCCTCACTGTTGCTGGCAATGCTGTCATGCACGCAGGCGCAACCAATAAGCGATTTGCCCGAGGACATTAATAAACCGCAGGATACGCCTGCCGGCAGAAGTGCTGAAAAACGCGGGGTATGTTTCAGTACCAGCGCAAATAACTGGGCTAACCGCGTGGTATCACTCAAAGCCAACTGGTATTACAACTGGGGGAACGACGATGTGACCACCAATGTAGAAGGCGTGGAATATGTTCCAATGATTTGGGGACATACGATGGTGAACAAAAGCGTATGCGACCGTATTAACCAAATGTACAGCGAAGGGAAGATATTTTACGTACTGGGCTTCAACGAACCTGACCTTAAAGAAGAAGCGAACATGACCGTAGCGCAAGCACTGGACGATTGGGAGTTTCTATGCAACAATCTGGATAAACGCATAAAACTGGTAAGTCCTGCACCCTCCTATCCTTCGCGGCAATGGTTGGTAGACTTCATGAACGGCGCGGCGGCACGCAACCTGAGGGTCGATTATGTAGCGGTACACATTTATGCAGGTATCGGCACATCCATTTACGAATCGGCTATTCGTGACGTGTACAATAAATTCGGCAAGCAAATATGGATTACCGAATTTGCACCTCGCGACGACAATGCCTCGTCAAATGGATACAACAGTTACACCATGGAACCGCAAGTGCTCAATTTTATGAAAACAGTAGTGCCTAAATACGAAGAAATGTTCGAGGTATTTCGCTACTCGTGGTTTAGCCCGGGAAGCGAAACCGGCATGATTGGGCTACAGACGTCACGGCTTACGGCTGGTGACGGACTTAGCCTGACCGTATTGGGAAATTATTATAATACTATACAGCCCAACGACAATGCTGCATTACCTACCCCGTAACAATAATCGTATGAGAAATTTCTTTCTGTTATTACCCGGTCTGCTTGTTCTGCAACCATTACAAGGACAAACAGCAGCGGAATTATATCCTTTAATTCAAAATGTGTATCAACGCGACATCCGGAAACTTAATGGCTATTGGAGTTACATAATAGATCCTTTAGAAACCGGTTATTACGATTATCGTCGGCGTCCGGCAGCAAATGGCTTCTTCAAAGACGAAGCCGTAGATAATGTGCACGCATATAAGGAATATGATTTCGATGTATCGCCCCGCATGGGAATTCCGGGTGATTGGAATACGCAAGACCGGGATTTGTTCTACTACGAAGGAACCGTGTGGTTCCGGCACAAATTTCATTATACGCCATCAGGAAAAAAAGCGTTGCTCTATTTTGCAGCTGTTAACTATGAGGCAAAGGTTTATTTGAACGGGAAAAAAATAGGTGAACACGTGGGCGGGTATACGCCTTTTAATTTTGACATTACCGATCAATTAACTACCGGCGAGAATACACTTATCGTAAAAGTAGATAATAAACGCAGTGCAGACGCCGTACCCACAAACAACTTCGACTGGTTTAATTATGGCGGAATTACACGCGATGTACTACTTGTAGAAGTGCCGCAAAAATTTATTCAAACGTATAAATTTCAGCTCCGGAAAGGTACAGTCGATGTGATCTGTGCGCAAGTAAAGCTAAATGTGAAAGAAGCGGGCAACAAAATCACAATAGAAATTCCAGCATTAAAATGGAAAAAGACGGTAGAAACAGATGCAGAAGGCGTTGCGGCCATAGAGGCAAAAACAAAACTTACACTATGGTCACCACAAAATCCGAAATTATACGATATCCATATTTATTCGACAACAGATACCATAGCCGACCAAATAGGATTTAAACAAATCACCACTCGAGGGCGGGACATACTGCTGAACGGACATTCGATATTTCTTAAAGGGATAAGTATTCACGAAGAAGCGGCCTTCCGTAATGGCAGGATTTATTCTGCCGAAGAAGGCAAAATACTTTTGGAATGGGCAAAAGAATTAGGCTGCAACTATGTCCGTTTAGCACATTATCCACATAATGAACAAATGGTGCGCGAAGCGGAAAAGATGGGGCTGCTGGTATGGAGCGAAATTCCCGTATATTGGACTATCCAGTGGGAGAACCCGGAGGTATACGCCAATGCATTGAACCAACTGACCGAGATGATGGAGCGCGACCAAAACAGGGCAAACATCATTATCTGGTCTATTGCCAACGAGACGCCGCATGGCGATGCACGCGATAATTTTTTGTCGTCGCTGGCAAAAACCGTACGGGAAAAGGATGACAGTCGCTTAATCAGCATGGCGATGGAACGCAAGGACAAATCGTCCATCGTCCTTTCGGTGAATGACGAAATGAATAATTATGTGGATGTAATCAGTTTTAACCAATACGTTGGGTGGTATGATGGAACAAACGAAAAAATAGACCGCGTAAAATGGGAAATAGATTATGACAAGCCGATAATCATCAGCGAATTTGGCGGCGGCGCTGTGTATGGTCTGCATGGCGAAAACGCAGATATATGGACGGAAGAATACCAAGCCGATCTCTACCGCCGGACGCTCAAAATGATAGAGGAACGCATGCCCCCCATTGCAGGAATATCGCCGTGGGTGCTTAAAGATTTTCGCTCGTCGCGACGTTTACTGCCGCAAATACAGGATGGTTTTAACCGTAAAGGTGTTATATCTGACAGGGGGGAGCGAAAAAAAGTATTTTTCGTATTACAAGAATGGTATAAAAAAAATTCCATACCATAATATTCAATATTTTCCCACTTCCTGCTGCGCCGGCGGCACAAATCACCCCCCTACATTTTTAATTTAATTTATTTTATGTTATTAAGGTTCGGGTGATGTTATATTTACATAACTTAATACCTGTCGCAAATGTATGGCAATTAATCCTAAATACATTTTGAAAAATGATTTAAATACTTTAAATTATGACACTCCTCTATATATTGTGCTTGCCCGGTAAAATTACTCAACATCAATCTCATTTTTAATAATTTCGCAAATTC